>CAMORY010000001.1 GCA_946624395.1 uncultured Clostridia bacterium
CACTTCGGCTTTAAAATAATGCGCAAAATACAGAAAGGAAAGTTTTGCCGCAAAGTAGTCTAAAATATACTTGCAATTATTGTATTTCGCCTTTTTTATAAGCCCGCTTATCGGCTTTTCGTACTTAAATACCGCCCGCGCCTTGTCTACCGAAGTTAACACCCCTTTACAAGTCAGGCAATATTCCGTCGGCGATTTTATCGCCCTGCCGCAATGCTCGCATAACGTTTTACCGTTATACGGCAAATTCTTTTCGCAGTCTTCGCAAAAAAAGTTGCCGTCAAAAATCTCTTTCCCGCAAGCGTTGCATCGCCACTCCGCACGATAAAACCCGAAAGTCAGAATTTTTAGAATAAAATCTTTAACTTTCATACAAAATTAAAGATATTTCGTTAAGTCCTGCGCCTTGTCCGTCTTTTCCCACGAAAAAGCGTTCCTGCCGAAATGCCCGTAAGATGCCGTACGGTAATACACAGGCTTTAACAAATCCAACTTTTCTATAATCGCCGCGGGGCGCAAGTCGAATTCGCGCAATACGATTTCCGCTAATTTTTCGTCCGACACTCTGCCCGTGCCGAAAGTATTTACCATAACCGATACGGGGCGCGCCACGCCTATCGCGTAGGCTATCTGTATAAGGCACTCTTCCGCAAGATTTGCGCTGACTATATTTTTAGCAACGTATCTTGCCATATAGGTCGCAGACCTATCGACCTTGGTTGGGTCTTTGCCCGAAAACGCACCGCCGCCGTGCGGCGCTTTGCCGCCGTAAGTGTCGACTATTATCTTTCTGCCCGTAAGCCCGGAATCCCCTTCAGGGCCGCCCGTTTCGAACCTGCCCGTGGGGTTTATATAAAATTTGGTATCTGCGTCAACGTAGTTTTTAGGCAGAACCTTATCTATTACGCACCGCTTTAAATCTTCTCTCAATTTTTCGGTGGTTATTTCGGCATTGTGTTGCGAAGAAAGCACGACCGCTTCTATCCTTTTGGGTGCGCCGTTATCGTATTCGACGGTTATCTGCCCCTTACCGTCCGGTCTTAAATAGGGTAATTCGCCCGAAACCCGTACTTCTTCTAATTTTTCGCACATTTTATGCGCAAGCGTTATGGGCAAAGGCATAAGTTCTTCGGTTTCTCTAACCGCGTACCCGAACATAATCCCTTGGTCGCCCGCGCCGATTTTGTCAAACCTGTCCGCACTTTCCAACTTAAACTCCAAAGAATTATCCACACCCAAAGCAATATCGGGACTTTGGCGATTGATTTTAACGATAATTTCCACGTTGTCGGACGAAAACTCCGAACCTTTATAATCGTAGCCCGTTTCTTTTATAACGCGCTTTGCAACTGCCTTTACGTCCACTTGCGCGCGGGAAGTTATTTCGCCCATAATAAGCAGAAAATTTTTGGTTGCCGAACACTCGCACGCAACGCGCGCGGTCGGGTCTTTCTTTAAATACTCGTCTAAAATTGCGTCGGATATTCTATCGCAAAGTTTATCGGGATGTCCGCTGGAAACACTTTCACTTGTAAAAAACTTTTTCATCGTAAGTAAACACCTTAAAATTACGGTTATACTTTGGTATTATATCACTTTTTCAGTCTTACTGTCAATCTACTTATTGTAAGTTGTCTTTCTAATCGTAAAGAAAAACCGTATTTTTTGCCGATTACTTCAAGCGGTTGATTTTTCGGCTTTTTAAGCGGCTGTTCGGTGCGCAAAACGATTGACAAATTTTACCGTATTTTTGTATAATGATTAGTATTGAAAGTGGCAATTTATAAAAGGTAATGATATGAAAAATAAGGTAAAAATCGATAACTCTCAAAGGTTTATACCCGTCATCAAAAGACTCGGCAAATCGGTGAGAGAATATAAAAAACCGTCTCTGCTCGCCCCCGCTTTCGTTATGCTTGAAACGGTTATAGAGTGTCTTATCCCTTGGATAATGACGCTACTTTTGGGCGTTCTCGAAATCGCTTCGGGCAAAGCGGATAACACCGACGCATTTTTAGTCAAACTTTTAGACTTTTTAACGGGCGGTGCGGAAAACCCGAGTTATATATTACTTATTTTGCAATTCGGCGCTGTATTTTTGGTACTTGCGGTTATTTCTCTGTTCTGCGGCGTAAAGGCGGGTAAATATACCGCTATCGCTTCCAGCGGGTTTGCTAAAAATCTGCGCAAGGATATGTACTATAAAATTCAGGATTTTTCCTTTTCTAATATAGACAAATTTTCCACTTCGTCGCTGGTAACAAGGCTAACTACCGACGTTACCAACGTGGAAATGTCTTATATGATGATTATAAGAACGGCGGTACGCGCCCCGTTTATGCTTATATTCGCTATGATAATGTCCTTTACCATAAACGCGAAAATGGCGCTTATTTTCGTATGTATAGCGCCTTTGCTTGCGCTTGGGCTTACGCTTATTATGGTAAAGGCTATACCCTTCTTCCACAGAATTTTCAAAAAATACGACGCCCTTAATCAATCAGTAGAAGAAAACGTGCGCGGCATACGCGTCGTAAAATCATACGTGAGAGAAGATTTTGAAAAGGGCAAGTTCCGCAAAGCGTCCGACGAAGTAAGGCAGAATTTCACCAAGGCGGAAAAACTTATCGCGCTTAACTCCCCGCTTATGAATTTTTGCGTTTATTCGGGAATAATCCTTATTTTCGTTATCGGCTCTTTTATTATAATAGAATCGGAAAACACCCTGCTTCAGTGGACGGAATTACAGAGTTTTATGGCGTATTCCTTCCAGATTTTAATGAGCCTTATGATGCTGTCGATGATAATGGTTATGATTATTATGAGTATCGCAAGCGCCAAACGTATTTCGGAAGTATTAAACGAAGAAAGTTCCATCGTCTCTCCCGAAAACGCAATTAAAGACGTGAAAGACGGCAGTATTTCTTTTGAAAACGTTGCCTTTAAATACAATAAAGCCGCGGACAGATACGCGGTCGAAAATATTTCCTTTGAAATAAAAAGCGGCGAAACGGTGGGTATCATAGGCGCAACGGGTTCGGGCAAAACCACTATGGTAAGTCTTATCCCCCGCCTTTACGACGTTTCAAACGGCTGCGTTAAAGTTGCGGGCGAAGACGTAAGAAAATACGACCTTGACGCGCTGCGAAACGCCGTCGCTTTTGTGTTGCAGAAAAACGTACTGTTTTCAGGCACGATAAAAGAAAACCTTAAGTGGGGCAATAAGAACGCTACCGACGAAGAAATATTCGAAGCGGCGAGCCTTTCTCAAGCGCACGAATTTATTCTCGCCCGCCCCGACGGCTACGACACCGTGATAGAGCAAGGCGGCGCAAACGTTTCCGGCGGACAGAAACAGCGGCTTTGCATAGCGCGCGCTTTGCTTAAAAAACCGAAAATTTTAATACTCGATGATTCAACTTCCGCGGTAGACACTCACACCGACGCGCTTATAAGGCAAGGATTAAAGAAATACATACCGGAAACTACGAAAATAATAATCGCCCAGCGCATCGCATCCGTTCAGGACGCGGATAAGATAATTATTCTTGAAAACGGCACGGTTTCCGCTATCGGCACGCATGACGAACTTTTAAAGAACAATAAAATTTATCAGGAACTTTACTATTCGCAAAACAAAATTCAATCTGAAGAAGGAGGAAACAAATAATGCCACGCGTAATGCCTCCTAAAAACGCCAAAAAAGGCGTTCCGCAAAAAGCCAAGAAAGGCACGCTGAAAAGACTGCTCGGTATGCTGTTTTCGCAGAACAAACCGCTGCTTTTCACCATTATCGTTTGTATAGTGATAACTTCGATAACGAGCGTTGTGTCTTCGCTTTTTCTGAAAAACCTTTTGAATATCATAAACGAAGGTCTTACCTACGCTAAACCCGTCGCGGACGGCGGCGCGGGATTTACGGGCGGCCAAGCGCTCGATAAAGTTTTGCCGTCGCTTATTACCATATTCGTGATTATGGGTTCGGTATATTTGGTAAATATTATATGTTCTTTCCTGTATACGCGTTTGGGCGCGATTTTAACCCAAAGGTTTTTACACCAGACTAGAACGGGCATATTTGACAAGATGCAATCTCTGCCTATAAAATATTTCGATTCGCATAAAACGGGCGATATTATGAGTGTGTACACGAACGATACGGACGCTCTGCGCCAACTCGTTTCGCAAAGTATTCCGCAACTTCTGTCGGCGGCGATAAGCCTTATTACCCTGCTCGTACTTATGTTATCTTATAGTATCTGGCTGTCGCTCGTTATCTTTTTAGGCGTTTTCATTATGTTTAAGATAACCAAAACGGTGGGCGGAAAAAGCGCCAACTACTTTATTAAGCAACAGCAGGCTTTAGGCAGAGAAGAAGGCTTTATCGAAGAAATGATGCAGGGCGGCAAAGTAATTAAGGTCTTCTGCCACGAAGAACAGTCCAAAGCCGACTTCGATAAAAAGAACGAAGAATTGTGCGAAATGGCAACTAATGCAAACACTTTCGCTAACATTTTAATGCCGATTATGGGCAATCTCGGAAATATTCTCTATATTTTCGTGGCGTTCGTCGGCGGGATTTTAGCCGTGTTAAACGTTCCAAACCTTTCGGTAAGCGGCCTTACCTACGGCTCTGTAGAATTTATAATAGTCATTATGGCTTTCTTACCCGTAAGCCGTCAATTTACAATGAATATATCACAATCTTCGCAGCAGATAAACTCTATCGTTATGGGGCTCGCCGGCGCGTCAAGAATATTCGATATTTTAGATGAAACGCCCGAAACCGACGACGGCTATGTTTCACTCGTAAACTGCAAAATAGACGAAAACGGCAATATTACCGAAACCGAAGAGCGCACCGGTTTTTGGGCGTGGAAACACCCGCATAAAGCCGACGGCACTATTACCTATACCGAACTTAAAGGCGATATTCAGATGTTTGACGTAGATTTCGGATACGTAGCAGAAAAAATTGTTCTTCACGACGTAAGTCTGTACGCGCACCCCGGTCAGCATATCGCGTTCGTCGGGGCGACGGGTCCGGGCAAAACCACGATAACAACCCTTTTAAACAGGATTTACGATATAGCCGACGGCAAAAACCGCTACGACGGTATAAACATAAACAAAATTAAGAAAGCCGATTTAAGGCGTTCGCTCGGCATTGTTTTACAGGATACCAACTTATTTACGGGTACGGTTATGGAAAATATCCGCTACGGCAGACTTGACGCTACCGACGAAGAGTGTATTGCCGCCGCGCGCCTTGCCTACGCCGACGATTTTATTACCAGACTGCCGCAGGGCTACGACACTATGCTGACGGCGGACGGCGCTAACCTTTCGCAAGGGCAACGCCAACTTTTATCCATAGCGCGCGCCGCGGTCAAAGACGCGCCCGTTATGATACTTGACGAAGCGACTTCTTCTATCGACACGCGCACGGAAGCGCTTGTGCAGAAAGGCACGGATAGGCTTATGGACGGCAGAACGGTGTTCGTTATCGCGCACAGGCTTTCCACCGTACAGAATTCCGACGTTATTATGGTGCTTGAACTCGGCAGAATTATCGAGCGCGGCACTCATAACGATTTGATATCATTGCGCGGCAAATACTATCAACTTTACACGGGTGCTTTTGAACTTGAATAACGGTTGCTTGCTTTGCCCCATATCCTGCGGCGCAGACCGAAGCCGAAACGCGGGCGCGTGCCGCGCGGGCGATAAACTCAAAATAGCGAAGTTTTATCTTCATAAATTCGAAGAACCTTGCATTTCGGGCAAAAACGGTTCGGGCACGGTATTTTTCTGCGGCTGTTCGCTTGCCTGTAAATTCTGCCAGAACTTTGAAGTGTCGCGCAATCTTCGCGGCAAAGAAATTTCCGTATCGGAACTTGCGGAAATTTTTTATCGTCTTGAACAGGACGGCGCGGAAAATATAAATCTCGTTTCCCCCACGCAGTTTTCGGACAAAATAATCTGCGCGTTTGAAATTTACAAGCCCAAAATACCCGTGGTATACAATACCCACGGGTATGAAAAACTTGACGTGTTGCGCGAAATAGACGGGTTTATAGACGTATATCTGCCCGATTTAAAATTCTTTTCCCCTTTGCTTTCAAAGCGCTACACGGGCAAAGAAAACTACTTTGAATACGCAAGCAAGGCGATAATGTTTATGTCGCAAAAGCCGCTTGTGTTCGGCGAAGACGGTATGATGAAAAGCGGCACTATAGTGCGGCACTTGGTTCTTCCCACCTGTACGCAGGACAGTAAACGGGTAATAGATTTTTTTGCCGAAAACGTGGGAGATAAAGCCTATCTTAATTTAATGAGTCAATATACGCCCATGGGCGATATAAAAAACTTCCCAGAACTCAACAGAAAAATCACCAAGCGCGAATACGACAGCGTTATAGATTACGCAATTTCAAAAGGCATTGAAAAAATGTTCTACCAAAAACGCGTTTCCGCAAGTGAAGAGTACGTACCCAAATGGGATTACTAAACCAAGCGCCGCCCGCAAAAGTTTTGCGGGCGGCGCTTGGTTTATATGATTTTAATCAGATAACCCCGTAGAAAAACATACCGAGTAGTGCGGAAATTAAAATCAGCAGGATAGGCGAAAAAGTTTTCTTTCTTAAGAGTTTATAAGAGATATAAATCGCCGCGATAATACCGAAAATAACTGCCGCCTTCCAGTCGAACGAAACGGGGTTTCCTACTTTGGTATATCCTATTGCAACCGTTAAAAATAAAATCGCGCCCGTTGATATTATAAGCCCAACGACCACGGGGCGAACGCCAGACAAAAAGCCCTTTACCCCCGCAAATTTCAATAATCCCTTAACTGCGGAAGCAACTATCAAAATTATAATAAAGGCGGGCAATACTACGCCGAGCGTTGCAAGCATAGCGCCCAAAAAGCCGCCTTTTGCCGCGCCTATAAAGGTCGCCATATTTATTGCGATAGGTCCGGGGGTGGATTCCGATACGGCTATAAAATTCATAAGTTCCGACTCTGTAAGCCAGCCGTGCGATATAACTTCGTCCGTCAGCATAGGTATCATACCGTACCCACCGCCGAACGACACCGCGCCGATTTTAAGGAAAGTCAAAAACAAATCGAGAAGTAAAGGCATTATTCTTTACCCCCGTTTCTTTCTTTATTCCTTAACTTAAAATAGCCTATAAGGTATACGGAAAGTCCTATCGCGCCACCGATAAGTATCAAAAATATAGTGGAAAAATTAGGCGCAAACAATTCTAAAAGTATCATCGTGGCAACGGTTAACGATACCATTATAACGTTAAACGCATTGCGCTTTAAGTGCTTAAGCATTTTTACGCCTGCGGATAAAATCAAAAACGCCACGCACGCTTGTATACCGCGAAACGCGTACCCCACGTATTCTAACGCCAAAAACTGTTCGAAAAAGAAAGAAATTGCAAAAATTATTATAAAAGACGGTAAAACTACGCCGAGAGTGGCAAGTAGCGCCCCGAAAAACTTACCGTACTTATACCCGATAAAAGTTGCGGAATTTACGGCAAGCGGCCCCGGGGAAGATTCCGCTATACCGATTATATCCAAAAATTCTTCATGGTTTATCCAGCCTTTTTTCTCAACGAATTCACGTTCCATTACGGCTATCATAGCATACCCGCCGCCGAACGTGAATAAACCTATTTTGAAAAAAACTAAAAACAACCGCAAAATCCTTTTTAAATTTTCCAAAACTCCCCCTTTATAAAAAATGCAACTTTTACGTTGCATTTTCGGACTATAAACTTTATAAACTCGGTTTTAAAATGGTTATCGACGGTTCGGTATTGAACGCAGTCCACGGCGAAACGTCTTTAGGCGGCTGAACCCTGAACACAAGCCGCTTCCCGCTTACGGGGTGCGTGAAAGCAAGATAATAAGCCCAAAGCGCCAAGTACCCTTTTTTTGCTTTTTCGCCGCCGTAGCGCATATCCCCGTATACGGGGCACCCTATTGCGTTCATCTGTACGCGTATCTGATGACTTCTGCCCGTGTGAAGTCTTATATCCGCAAGGCAGTAATCGCCTTTCGTTTCTAAAACTCGGTAATCGAGTTCGGCAAACTTTGCCCCTTCGGTCAGCGGCGGACAAACGTAAACCATATTGTTTATGGCGTTCTTTTTAAGGTAGTGGGTTAAAATTGCCTGTTCTTCTCTCGGAACGCCGCATAAAACCGCATAATACCGTTTTTCAAAGTCGCCCGCCTTCATCTGCTCCGTTAGTCTTGCGGCGGCTTTGGACGACTTGGCGAATACCATAACGCCGCCCGTCGGCCTATCAAGCCTATGCACCAGCCCTAAATATACGTTCCCCTGCTTATTGTATTTTTCCCTGATGTAGTCTTTTATAATGGTCAGCATATCCCTATCCTTGCTTTCGTCTTCGCAAGAAGGAATATTCTGCGGTTTTAAAACCACTATTATGTGATTGTCTTCGTAAAGAATATTGAGTTCGTCCATTTTTTCACCTTATCGGTTTATCCAGATTCCGCTGTTGCCACACGGAAGTATTATGCCATTTTCTTCGGTTTTTAGCCCCACTTCGTACGCGTCCGTTTCGCCGCCGCGCTTATTCTCGACTGCGGAAACGAGTACGTTTTTTATTACCTGCGGTTGAAGCCCCGTCGTATAACTGTTTATAAGAAAGAACAGCGGATTATCGGACAACACCTTTTCGCAGAGTTCCACAAGCGGATAAAGTTCCGCTTCAAGTTTCCAGGTTTCGCCGTTAGGTCCGCGCCCGTATGACGGCGGGTCCATCAAAATTGCGTCGTATTTTCTGCCGCGGCGAATTTCGCGTTCCACGAACTTTTTACAGTCGTCGATAATATATCGCACGTCCCCGCCAGAAACGCCTGAAAGCGCGGCGTTTTCTTTAGCGCGTTCCACCATCGCTTTAGCGGAATCCACGTGGCACACGCTTGCGCCCGACTTTAACAGCGCGCAAGTAGCGCCGCCCGTATAAGCGAAAAGGTTAAGCACGCTTATCTTTCTGCCGCTGTTTTCCACAAGGGCGCGCATAAAATCCCAGTTTACCGCCTGTTCGGGGAAAAGTCCCGTATGCTTAAAACCCATGGGCTTTACTTTGAATTTAAGGTCTTTATAACCTATAACCCACTCTTCGGGCATTTTGGATTTAACTACCCAACGTCCGCCGCCCGTTTCGCTGCGGATATATTTTGCGGAAAGATTTTTATACCCGTCAAGGTTAATATTGCTTTTCCATATGACCTGCGGGTCGGGGCGAAGTAAAATCACTTTCCCCCACCTTTCGAGTTTATATCCGTCGCCCGTCGCGATAACCGAATAATCTTCCCAAAGGGCGGCTTTCATTATTTTACCGCCTTAACCACGGAAACGGTGCATTTTATACCGTTTACGTCGAGTTCTTTGGTATAACCCGCACCTTCGCCTTCAATAACCGCGTCCGCTAAAACTACCGATTTTAACGCGTCGGATTTAAGCGCTTCCGAAACGTTCGCGTCGTCCGAAACATAATAAACCTTTATTCTGTCCACGACGTCGAAGCCCGCTTCTTTACGCATGGTCTGAATTTTGGATATAAGTTCCCTGACGATGCCTTCCTTAAACAATTCTTCGGAAACGGCGGTATCCAACACCACCGTAAGCCCGTTGTCGCTTGCGGAAACAAACCCTTCCGCACTTTGGCTTTCTATCAGCAAGTCGTCCATTGTAAACTCAAACGCGTCGCCTTCGAATTCCGTTTTATACGTAGCGCCGCTCTTTACCGTAGCAACAACCGCGTTCGCGTCGCAAGTCTCGAAAAGTTTGCGTATTTTAGCGAGTTTTGCGCCGTATTTCGGACCTAACGTCTTAAGTTGCGGCTTGATTTTATAGGACACGAATCTCGTCGCGTCTTTTAAGTGTTCTATCTCTTTTACGTTAAGCTCGTCTTTGGCTATTTCTAAAAGTTCGGGCGACAAATCGGTAGCGCGCTCCGAACACACGAACACTTTAGCAAGCGGTTGACGGTTTTTAATGTTCGACGAGTTTCTGCACGACCTACCGAGTACGACTATATCCAAAACGTTCTGCATGCCGTCTTCAAGCGCAGTATCTACGTAAGACGTATCGCACACGGGATAAGAACAGAGATGCACCGACATAGGCGCGTCCTTATAAAACTGCGGCACTAAATTCTGATACACCGATTCCGCCATAAAGGGTGTAAACGGTGCGGCAAGGCGACAAACGGTAGTTAAAACCGTGTAAAGCGTGGTGTATGCCGCCGCTTTATCGTCAGTCATATCCGCGCCCCAGTAGCGTTCTCTGCCGCGGCGGACGTACCAGTTGGATAAGTCGTCGGTAAACGCCGTAAGCATTCTCGCCGCGCCGAAAATATCGTACGCGTTAAGGCTTTCGTCCACCTTTTTAATAAGCGTATTCATTTTGGACAAAACCCATTTGTCCATAAGCGATAATTTACATTTTTTAAGGTCAAATTCGGCGGGATTATATTTATCAATTTCCGCATAAAGCACGAAAAACGCGTAAGTGTTCCAGAACGTGCCCATAAATTTGCGCTGCGCTTCGGAAACCGCTTCTTCGTAAAATCTCGAAGGCAACCACGGCGCAGAGCCCGTGTAGAAATACCATCTTACCGCGTCCGCACCCTGTTTATCGAGTACCGTCCACGGGTCGACGACGTTGCCCTTATGCTTACTCATTTTAATGCCGTTCTTGTCGTTGACGTGCCCTAAAACTATGCAATTTTTAAAGGGCGCTTTGCCGAAAAGCAATGTCGAAACGGCAAGAAGCGTGTAAAACCACCCACGCGTCTGGTCGATAGCCTCCGAAATAAAGTCCGCGGGAAAATGTTTTTCAAACAGTTCTTTGTTTTCAAAAGGATAGTGGAATTGCGCGAACGGCATAGAGCCGGAATCAAACCAGCAGTCGATAACGTCCTTTTCGCGCACGAAAGTGCCGCCGCACTCGCACTCGAAAGTACATTCGTCGATATACGGGCGGTGAAGTTCTATATCCCCGTCGATATGGCAAAGGTCTTTAAGTTCTTTTTTACTGCCGATAACGTGGATTTTGCCGCACTTGTTGCATACCCAGACGGGCAACGGCGTGCCCCAGTATCTTTCGCGGGAAATGCCCCAGTCGATAACGTTTTCAAGGAAATTACCCATTCTGCCCGCTTTTATAGTTTCGGGCATCCAGTTTATCGCATTATTAGCGGCTAAAAGTTGGTCTTTTACCGCGGTCATTTTGATAAACCAACTTTCTCTGGGGTAATATATAAGCGGAGTGTCGCAACGCCAGCAGAACGGATAACTGTGCGTAAATTCCATAGTCTTAAACAACAGTTTGCGTTCTTTAAGGTCTGCTATTATGTGCTTATCCGCGTCTTTTACGAACATACCCGCAAACTTACCGCAACGCTCGTCTAAATTACCCTGCGGGTCGACAAGTTTTATGGACGGCAGATTGTATCTGTCGCCTACGATATGGTCGTCTTCGCCGTATACGGGCGCGATATGAACTATACCCGTGCCGTCTTCCATACTGACGTAATCGGCGTTGGTTATGAAAAAGGCTTTCTGCCCCTTTGTCTTAATATCGCTTACGGCAAAATCGTAAAGCGGAATATACTCTTCGTATTCGTACTCTTTACCCGTTTTTTCGGAAACCGTTTCGTACTCTTCGAAATATTTACCTACAAGCGGTTTTGCGAGAATATAGTGCGTGCCGTCCGCTACCTTGATTTCAGAATACGTTTCGACGGCGTTCATACAAAGCGCCATATTGTTAGGAAGCGTCCACGGCGTGGTCGTCCAAGCAAGAAAATATGTGTTTTCTCTGTTTTTAGCCTTAAAGCCTACGAAAACGGACGTTTCTTTGACATCTTTATACCCCTGCGCCACTTCGTGCGAAGAAAGCGCCGTGCCGCAACGCGGGCAGTACGGAACGATTTTATAGCCCTTATATAAAAGCCCCTTTTCGGCAATCTGCTTTAAAGCCCACCACTCCGACTCTATATACTTGTCGTCGTAAGTGATATACGGATTTTCCATATCCGCCCAGTAGCCGACGCGGTCGCTCATTTTCTCCCACTCGGTCTTGTATTTCCAGACGCTTTCTTTACATTTTTTGATAAACGGTTCTATGCCGTATTTTTCTATTTCGGGCTTGCCGTCAATCCCCAGCATCTTTTCCACTTCGAGTTCGACGGGCAGTCCGTGCGTATCCCAGCCAGCTTTTCTGAGACAGTGCTCGCCTTTCATAACGCGGTAGCGCGGAATTATGTCTTTTATAACGCGGGTAAGAATATGCCCGATATGCGGTTTGCCGTTAGCGGTGGGCGGACCGTCGTAAAAGGTAAATTCTTTTGCGCCGTCGTTCTCCGCCATATTCTTTTCAAAAATCTTGTTTTCTTTCCAGAATTTTAAGACTTCTTTTTCCCTGTCTAAAAAATTCAGCGACGTGTCAACTTTCTTGTACATAAACTGCTCCCGTTATATAAGGTATTTAAAATAATACATATATAAGTATAAAATTATTTGTCGGTTTTGTAAAGTTAATTTTAGGCGAATTGACTTTTTTATCCGAAAAAACTTGCAAAAGCGCGCCGAATCGGTTAAAATAATAATACCGTGCTATGCGGGGAGTTAGCGATGCCCTGTTGTCCGCAATTCGCTTAGCGGAGCAGAATGCTTTATTAGGCTTGTTATGTGGAAGGCAGAACGGTATAAGGAGCGTTGATATCAAGGTCTTGTGCAACTCGTTCCCGCGAACCGTGTCAGAGTAGGAATACAGCAGCACTAAACGGATAAACGCGTGTGCCATAAGGTTGCTTTGAAGGAGCCGCCTGTACCGCCACCGCTTCGGCATAACCTGTCGAGTGAAGACGCACGGTATTTTTTTGTAAA
>CAMORY010000002.1 GCA_946624395.1 uncultured Clostridia bacterium
ATCCTTGGGCTTTAAATGGAAATATTTGTAATCCAGAAAGTCCTTTTCTCTTTCGGAAAACTTTTTAAGCGCGGCGTCGGCGCAAAGTTTCAATGCGTAAACTATCTCTTTTTGATAAGTCAAACCGATTATCTCTTCAAACTGATTAAGCGCAGGCGTAAAATTCATAGAAGAAGAAAACGCCTTTTTCTCGACAATCTCGTCAATCTGTTCGGCAATCGCCTCTAAATGCGCGTAAGAATACAGCGCCGCTTTTGCATAAAGTACCTTCATAAATACGCTCCGTAAATTAAACTGTTTTTATCCGCGGAAAAACAACTAAATTATACTTTCGGGGCTTATCCAAAGTCAATAGTATATGTCCGCCGCGGAGTAAAAATCCGAACATTTGTTTGTGTTTTTGATTATATAATACCCATTTTTTATGACATATGCTTGTCGTATTTTGTCGAATTTTTGAAAAAAGTTTTCCCGATTTTTTTACAAAAAGCGACTTTAAGCGTTTTTCTTTTCAGAAAACATTGACGATAAATAATGACAAAAGTCGAATATTGTGGTAAAATAAATTTGTTATGAAATTTTATCCGAAAAAAATTTTAAAAACGGCATTTATAGCGCTTTTCGCGCTTTGTTTGGGGTTATCGTGTCTTGCGTTTACCTTGTCGCCGCGTGGCGCGAAAGCGGACGGAGAAAACTACCAACGCTTTATCCCCGCCACCCCGCTTGAAAACACGGAACTTTTAAACCCCACGCACGCTTATGCCGACGGCGAAATTACCGCTATCACCACGACGGACAATAAACTTTTAATATCTTATAATAGTCAGAAACCGACCGTAATTCCTTTCACGAATTCGCTCGGGCAGGTTCTGCGTTTCGGCAACTACGTTTTATGCCGCGTAGAACACAATATGTACGCCGTCAATTTTAGTAATACCGAAGAAAGAATTTCTTTGACTTATACGGACGGATTGTATAATTCGCCTTTGGCTTGCGATAATTGCAGTTATAACAATAACGAAAGCGGTATGTCGTTTGCGGTTTGCGTTGAAGAAACGCTGAAAATTTACAATATTACCGAAGACGCGGAGAATAAACCCGCCGTCAGTCTTTTGCCCTATTTTTCGGAAAACATTATTCCGATAAAAAAAGCGCCCGTGGCTATCAATTCCACAAGCGTGTTCTACATTACCCAAAGCGGTATATTATGTAAAAGAGAAATCGGCGCTTTAGGCGGAGAACCTACTCAATATAAAACAATTAACCCGTCCGCAATGATAGCGGACGAAGATTATGTCTATTGCGTTTCCGACAATCAAATTTATCGGTTTACCATTGCGGACGAAACTTTAGACCCCGTAATAATGTCTATACCAGACTGCGATTACCAACTCGGCAAACCTTCCGTGATTGCGGATATCGCTTTCAAAAACGGCAATATATTAATTACCGACAATGCGGGTTCGTTGCAGGAATTTGAGATAAACGGCGACGCGCTGGAATTTACCGGTTACGCCGTGGCAAGCGGGCTTACGGCTTATAACAGAATTTCGGCGAACGCTACCGATATAGAAAGATACGGAAATTACGTAGCCGCACTCGACGAAAATAAACTGACTATTATCAACACCGAAAATTGCGCGGGCTACGACAAAAACGGGTTTATAAATAAGTTTGTGGGCATTTCCCCAGAAAAGTTTTCGCTCGGCAACGGTACGATAGCCTATTTACAAGACGGCACGATATACCTTTCACCCGTTAAAGACGGCGAACCAACCGCCGTTATGACGGATAACCCCGCTACGGCGCTAAACGATATCGCCTACCAAAGCGGCGCTTATTATTTTGCGTACGTTATCGGAACTAATACCACCGTCATAAAAATCGACGAAACTACGGGCGAACAAATCGGAAACGGTACGGAATTTACGGGCATTGCGGCAAAAACCGTCGCGGCGGACGTGTTCGGGAATATTTACGTTTCAAACGATACGAACATATACGTAAACGACGCGGATAACGGACTGCCCTTTTCGGGTACGGAAAAACTTGCGACCGACCTTGCGGGCAACCTGTTCGTTTTAAGTTCGGACGGCAAAATTTACAAATACAACGAAACGGCTGGCGATTTTTCCGTGGCGTTTGAAACCGCTATCGGCAATATAAAATCTTTCGGGCTTAATTTCGATAAAAACCAAGTATTTTTCCTTATCGAAGGGCAAGAACAAGTGTATACCACGACTGCAATAAACAACGTATCTTTGCAGGACGTTGTACCCGATACCGATTTTAACTCCGCCACTCAAAGCGTACAAGAACTTAAAGTTTACACCGCAAAAAGCGGCGCAAACGTATATTCGGTATCCGCTGCGGAAACTTCGTTTACGTTTAACGGACTTATACAGACCGCCGCGGAATATCCTTTTATGAGTAAATTCATATTAAGCGATAACCTTACCCTTTACGCGTTGGCAAGCGAAAGCGGCGTGGTGCTTATAAACGAGAACGATTTAACGGAAAAAGCGGTAGAATTTACAAATTACGCAGTACCCGAAAAAGCGTATATTACCACGGCGGTAAACGCCTACGCTATTCCGGTTATCGAAAAGAACGACTTGTTTGCAATCCGTGCCGCAAGCGATATAATACGGCTTAATAAGGGTACGGAAATTACCGCCGCGCGCGAATTTAATATTCTCGGCAAAACCTTTTATCAGGTGGCGGTGAATACAGACGGCGAAACCATCGAGTGCTATATCCCCAAATCGTTCACGTTAAAAACGCTTTCTAGCGACATAACTTTTAACGAGTACAGCGTGGAAATAGTAAAAAGCACTGTTCTTTACTTAAGCGCCGATATGACGGAAGAAATTATAAAATTAGATAGCGGCGACAGCGTACGGGTTTTAGCCGAAGAAAACGGCGTGTTAAAAGTAGAGACCATTAAAAACGGCGAAACGTTTACGGGCTATATAACTAAAAGCGCGATAAAGTTAAAGCCCGATACCGTCGTCAGAAACGTACTGATAGTACTTGCGGTGTTCGGTTCGCTCGCGGGAACTTTAACCTTCTTTTTATTGAGAAAAAGAAAATAAAAACAGATATTAAAAACGAACGCCCCGCCGCGGCTAATCAGCCGCGGCGGGGCATTTTATTTACCTTTATAGTTATTCGCCGTAAACGCGCTCGAATTCCGTATCGCTGAAATTTATCATTTCGAACTCTGTTTCCGTGTCGAAATTTTCGGCGTTTTCGTACGCGGCAAGTTTAGAAATCGACACTTCGTACGCCGTCATAACCTTAATTTCTTCGTCGCTTATGCGCTTTTGATACTCTCGGCTCTGTATTCTGCCCGCTATCGCTATTTTTTCGCCGACCGCCAGATTTTTGGCAAAGCGCGCGTTTCTGCCCCACGCTATGCACGGAATATAATCGGACTTATTGTAAGAACGGTTCACCGCGATAAGTATATCCGCTATTTCCCTGTTAAAGGGCGTAGTGCGGTACACGGGCGGCTTGCAGATATACCCCGATAACACTATGCTGTTGGGATTTTTAACTGCTACTCCGTCTATAAGTTCCCTGACGAACACCGTTAGCATAAGTTTGCTTTTGCCGTCCACAAGTTTGTTATAACTCCGAAATTGCCCTAAAGCGTTTATTATAACGCCCTTTTTCAGTTGTTTATCCGCTATAAGCCGTTCGGAAACAGTCATCGGCAGAACATCCCCCTGCCCCGAAAGCCTTTTTACAAGCACGTTCATCTCGTAAAACCCTTCGCCGTACACTTCGTGCGAAAATTCCGCGTCGGACACTATTTCGCCGCTGATAAAAACCTTGTTGTTTTTCTCCGTTAAATTGTTCATAATATATTTTCTCCTTAAATTGTTCGCTGATTAAATATTCCGTATCTGCGCGCCGTCCGCGCCCATTATATAATCGTCTTTATAAATAAGTTCGCCTATCGGCACGAACTCGTAGCCTTGCGCCTTTAACTCTTTTATTATTTCGGGTAGTGCTTCTGCCGTGTGCAAGCCTTGGTTATGAAACAGCACTATCGCACCGTTATGCACTTTTTTTATTACCCTGTTTTTTATCTCGCTTGCCGATAAGTCTTTCCAGTCTAAACTATCCACCGACCATTGAATAGTATAAAGCCCCATACTGCTCGCAGTATCTATCAATAAATCGTCGTAATCGCCGTACGGCGGGCGGAACAGTTCCACCGATTTTCCCGTCGTTTTTTCTATTATCTCTTTAGAAGAAATCAGTTCTTTTATTATCGCCGTTTTGTCGAGTTTACTCATATACGGGTGGGTAGAAGAGTGCGTTCCTATCTCGTGCCCAGCGTCCGCTATTTTTTTAAGGTATTCGGGGTATTTTGCCGACCAGAACTCCACCGCAAAAAAAGTACACCGCACGTTTTCAGCAGCCATTATAGTAAGCAGTTTATCGGTGTAATCCACGCCCCACGCGCAATCAAAAGAAATTGCCACCTTTTTTTCGTCTGTTTTTACGTAATAGATAGGGAGTTTACGGAAATTCCCGCCGTAAAACACCGCATACGCCCCGCTTACGGAAAGCGCGACAATCGCTAATATCCCGCAAAGGACTATCGCACAGCCCGTTAAGAACTTTCTTTTATTAAGAAGAGTAAAATACATTTTAATACCTTTATTCCGTCGGATTTTGACCGATTAACGCGAAAAAGCGGTTTTTTTGTGTTTTTTAAGCCGCCTTTTTCATCAATAAATAACTTATTGATATAAAGCGGGTTTTAGAACGCGGATTTAAAAATATACAGCGCCCCGTTAAGGCGTAAACCTTAACGGGGCGCTACTAATACTTAATCCTGTAAAATTAAGTGTGATACTTTTTATAATTTATTCCTTATTATCTTGCCCGAAACGGTCTTTGGGAGTTCGTCGCGGAACACAACTATTCGCGGGTACTTATACGGCGCGGTGTTGGCTTTAACGTACGCCTGTATCTCCTTTTTAAGTTCTTCGGTGGGTTTAGTGCCCTTAACTAAAACGATACTCGCTTTTACCACTTGCCCCCTTACTTCGTCGGGTTCGGCGGAAACGCCGCACTCTAACACGTACGGGAGTTCCATTATAACGCTTTCTATCTCGAACGGTCCTATGCGATAGCCGGACGATTTAATTACGTCGTCAACCCTGCCTACGTACCAGTAGTAGCCGTCTTCGTCCCGCCAAGCGGTGTCGCCCGTGTGGTAATAGCCGTTTTTCCACGTCGACGCCGTGCCTTCCGCGTTGCGGTAGTATTCGGTAGCCAAACCGCACGGCAGACCGTTTTTGATATTGATAACCACTTCGCCCACTTCGCCGACTTTGACCGATTTGCCGTTTTCGTCGATTAAGTCTATATCGTAGATGGGTGCGGGTTTGCCCATAGAACCGATTTTATGCGGCGCGCCCACCATATTGCCGATAAGCATAGTCGTTTCGGATTGACCGAACCCTTCGTGTATTTGTAAGCCCGTTAATTTTTCGAACTGACGGTACACTTCGGGGTTTAAGGCTTCGCCCGCAGTCGTCATATGCTTGACGGACGAAAAATCGTAAAGCGATAAGTCCTGTTTTATCATCATACGAAGCATTGTCGGCGGCGCACAGAACGAAGTTATGTGATATTTAGCAAACATAGGCAGTATATCCGCCGCGTCGAACCTATCGAAATCGTACACGAAAGTCGCCGCTTCGCACAGCCATTGTCCATACAATTTGCCCCACATAGATTTTGCCCAGCCCGTGTCCGAAATGGTGAAATGCAACCCTTCCGTATCCACGTTATGCCAATACTTCGCCGTGTGGAAATGCCCCAAGGGGTATTTATAGTTATGCAGCGCCATTTTGGGATAGCCGCTCGTGCCCGACGTAAAGAACATAACCATCGGATCGTTGCCGCAGGGCGTCTCCTCGCTGCGATAAAAATGAGCGCTGTAAAGTCCGTACTCCTCATTGAAATCGTGCCAGCCCTCACGGCTGCCGCCGACAAGAATCTTATTCTTAAGCGCGCCGACGCTCTTTTCGGCAATTTCGACCTGATGTGCAACGTCGCCGTCTGCGGTGGCAACGATTGCGCTGACCTCGCCGACCTTGAAGCGGTACTCAAAG
>CAMORY010000003.1 GCA_946624395.1 uncultured Clostridia bacterium
AACTTAAAAGAAGCGTCTTTTGTCAGCGGCGCTACAATTTACGCGGCGGGAAGTCTTAACGAGGTTATAGACCACCTGTCGGGCTTAAAACCGCTTGAAAAGGTTGCGCCCGCCCCGCGGGAAATCTCTTCTACATTAAGCGCGTACGACAGCGATATGGCTTTCGTTAAAGGTCAGGCGGCGGCAAAGCGCGCTTTGGAAATAGCCGTGTCCGGCGGACATAATATTCTTTTCGTCGGCGCACCCGGGACGGGTAAAACTATGCTTGCAAAGTGTATTCCGTCCATAATGCCCGATATGACCTTTGAAGAAGCAATCGAGACCACTAAAATTTATTCTGTTGCGGGGCTTTTGGACGGCGAAGGGATAGTGGCGAAACGCCCTTTCCGTTCTCCGCACCACACCGCGACAAGCGTTGCTATAACGGGCGGCGGCTCTTCGCTTAAACCGGGGGAAATAAGCCTTGCGCATAACGGCGTGCTGTTTTTAGACGAAATGCCCGAATATAGCAGGGCGACGCTTGAAACTTTGCGCCAGCCGTTAGAAGACGGCGTTATAACCGTTTCCCGCGCGGCGGGTACGGTCAAATATCCCGCAAACTTTATTCTCTGCGGCAGTATGAACCCTTGCCCTTGCGGCAATTACGGTTCTGAAAATAAGGAGTGTACTTGCACACCCGCGCAGATAGCCAAATACCGCGCGAAAATATCAGGACCGCTGCTTGACAGAATAGATATAAAAATCGAAGTGGACGAAGTTAAATATTCCGAACTTACCGACAGCGCGCAGGCTGAAAGCAGCGAGCAGATAAGAAAGCGGGTAAACCGCACGCGGAAAATTCAGGCGGAACGCTTTAAAAACGACGGTATAAAGATTAACGCGGATATGCGTGAAAAACACATCGTAAAATACTGCCGACTATCAGCAGAGTGCGAAAAAATACTAAAAAGCGCGTACGAAAACTTGGGGCTTTCGCCGCGGGCGAGAAGCAGGATAATAAAGGTGGCGAGAACTATCGCCGATATGGACCTTTACGACGAGATACAGCCACAGCACCTTTTGGAAGCGGTAAATTATCGGAACGGCTGATATGAAATACGACGAAAAAGAACTCCTTATAATCTGGCTTGACAGTTTTAAGGAGATAGAGTACAAACACAAGCGCGCGCTGTACGATATGCTTGTCGGGAAAACCGATTTAAAGCGCAATATAGAACTCAACGAAAAATTCGTGAAAGGCGCGTTGGGGGACGCGGGGTATAACCTTTTAATAAACTCCGCAAATCAGGAGTATCTTAAAGAAACGGTCGCGCGGCTTAACGCGTATAGCGAAACCGCGATAACGCTGGCGTCCGATAATTACCCCGAAAAGTTAAAGGAAACGCCCGAACCGCCGCTTTCGTTATATGCGCGCGGCAACACGGAACTGTTAAACGGTGAAATATTCGGAATAGTGGGCAGCAGAAAAAGCCTGCCGCTATCGCTGTCGATAGCAAAAGACTTTGCGACGGAACTTGTAAATAGCGGATTTATTCTCGCTACGGGAACTGCCGAAGGTGTGGACGCGGAAGTTATTAAAGCCGCGTTAAACAGCGGAAACATAATAGCGGTTTTTGCGGGCGGACTTGACAACGTGTATCCCGCTATGAACGCGGGGCTTATGGAAGAAGTCGCAAAGCGCGGGCTGGTTATTTCGGAACACAGAGAAGACGTTAAACCGTTGCCGTACTTTTTCCCCGTGAGAAACAGAATTATAGCGGGGCTATCGACGGGCGTGTTAGTTGTCAGCGGCAAAATGCAAAGCGGCACTATGCACACTGCCGAATACTGCGTGGACTACGGCAGAGACTTGTTCGCCGTGCCGTACTCAATCGGTATTGAATCGGGCACGGGCACTAACGCGCTTATAAAGCGCGGCGCGTATCTTGCCGACAGTCCCAAAGATATTCTGTCCTTTTACGGGGTAGAAACCGAAAAACAGGAAGAAACGATATTTTCCGACACCGAGCGCGAAATTGTTTCGTCATTAAAAGACGGCGCGCTTCATATAGAAAAAATAGCGGAAAGAACGGGCAAAAACGTTTACGAACTGACTTCCGCTATAACGATGCTCGAAATAAAGGGCGTCGTATGTAAAAACGGTATCAATACGTACGGACTTATCCGTAATCTGGAGATGTAAATGCAACTTATTATTGTGGAATCGCCGCACAAGGCGAAAACGATTGAAAAATTCTTAAAAGGCGATTTTAAGGTAGACGCTTCAAAAGGGCATATAAGGGATTTGCCCGTAAGCCGTATGGGCGTCAACATAAACGGCGATTTCGAGCCGTATTATGAAATTTCCGCCGATAAAAAAGCGGATATTAAAAAACTCAAAGACGACGCGTTGAAAGCGGAAAAAGTATACCTTGCGACCGACCCCGACAGAGAAGGGGAAGCAATTTCGTGGCATCTTGCGGAAGTTTTAGGGCTTAATAAGAACGAGAATAATCGAATAGAGTTTAACGAAATTTCCGAAAACGCGGTAAAAAAGGCGCTTGCAAACCCGCGTAAAATCGATATGAATTTAGTCGACGCGCAGCAGGCGCG
>CAMORY010000004.1 GCA_946624395.1 uncultured Clostridia bacterium
GAACCGAAAGGTTATATCATATACGACAGTTCGCTGATTACCAAGCAGGGTACCAGAGACGATGTTATCACCGTTGGTATACCTGCGACGAAAATGGCAAGTGATAACGGGCTCGACGGACTTGCGAATATGATAATTCTGGGTAAGACCTTAAAAGAAACGGGGATTCTTACTCTTGAACAGATTGAAAGCAGTCTATCGCAAATGGTTCCCGCTAAAAAGGCGGAACTTCTTAAAAACAATATAAGGGCGATAGAATTAGGCTATAATTATCGTTAAGGGGGTCGGTCAGATGGACGAACAGTTATTAGAAATGGGTATGCGGCTTCGCGAACTTCGCGAAATCAACGGTATGACGGGGGAAGAGATTGCCGAAAAGTTAGGCAAAACCGTCGCCGAATACAGAGAATATGAAGACGGCAAGCACGACTTTTCTTTCAGTTTTATGCTCAACGTTGCCACCATACTCGGAATAGACGTGATAAATCTTCTTTCGGGGCATTCGCCCAAACTCTCCGATTGCGCTATCGTGCGCAAAGGGCAGGAGTTTTTTATAAAGAAAGAAGGCGCGTACGACTACAAACATCTGGCTTATACTTTCAAAGACAAAAAAGGCGAACCGTTTTTCGTAACCTGTATGCCGGGGGAAGAAGATAAAATCTTCCACACGCACGAAGGGCAGGAATTCAATTTCGTGCTTTCGGGCAGTATGCGGCTTACGGTCGGGAACATAACCTACGAACTTAATAAAGGCGACAGCGCGTATTTCAATTCGCGTTTGCCGCACGGTATTAAGGTGTTGGGCGACACGCCTTTAAAGTTTTTAGCGGTAGTTATGAAATGATTTTTTACGCCCGCAAAGGAGTAAAAAATGGTAATATACGAAAAATATACAGGAAGAAACAGAGATTCATATAAAGATTTACAGGATTTAAGGGATAATTATAAAATAGATTACCCCGAGCCCTTTAATTTCGCGTACGACGTTATTGACGAACTTGCTAAAAGTAAGCCCGAAGCCACCGCTATGGTCTGGCTTTCAAATACCAAGGAAGAAAAGATTTTTACCTTCCGCGATATGAAAGTCTGGTCGGACAAGGCGGCGAACTATCTTAAAAGTCAGGGCATCAATAAGGGCGACAGAGTGCTTTTAGTGCTTAAAAGAAGTTATTACTTCTGGTTCGTTATGCTTGGTCTTCACAAGATAGGCGCGATTGCCGTTCAGGCGACGAATATGCTCGTCGGTAAGGACTACACCTACCGTTGCAACAAGGGCGAAATAAAAGCGGGCATCATAACGGGCGACGGGGACTGTACCGAACATTTTGACGAAGTGGCTAAAGACTGCGAAACGGTAAAACTCAAATTTACCACCAAGCATAAAAAGCCTGCGGGCGGCGGCTGGATAGATTTTGAAGACGGTATCGAGCTGGCTAGCGATAAATGGGAAAGACCGCAAGGTAAAGACGCGGTGAACGCAAGCGACATAATGCTTATGTCTTTCTCTTCGGGAACTACGGGCTACCCCAAAATGATATTGCATAACCATACTTATCCGTTGGGGCATATTGTCACGGGCGTTTTCTGGCACAGGGTAGAAGTGGGCGGTTTGCACTTTACCATATCCGACACGGGCTGGCTTAAATCCCTTTGGGGCAAATTTTACGGTCAATGGTTCGGCGAATCTGCGGTTTTGGTTTACGATTTCGATAAATTCGACGGGGCGGACATACTCGAAGTGCTTTCAAAATACAAAGTCAGCACTTTCTGCGTTCCGCCGACAATGTATCGCTTTATGCTTCAGAACGACGTAAGCAAATACGATTTATCGTCTTTGCATCACTGTTGTGCCGCGGGCGAAGCGTTAAATCCCGACATTTTCAATAAATGGAAGGAATATACGGGGCTTTCTATCCACGAAGGTTTCGGTCAGACGGAAACGACCTGCTGTATAGGCACTTTGGGTCATTACGCAGAACCCGTTTCGGGCTTTATCGGCAGACCTATGCCCGGCTACGACGTTCATATTTTAGACGCGAACGGTTTAGACAGTCTACCCGGAGAATCGGGCGAAATCTGTATAAAGGCAACCCTTAAAAACAAGCCTTGCGGGGTTATGTGCGGCTATTATCACGACGCGGAAGCGACCGAATACAGTTGGCGGAACGGATATTTCCATACGGGCGACACCGCGTATATGGACGAGCACGGCTTTATCAAATATATAGGCAGAAACGACGATGTTATAAAGTCTTCGGGCTACAGAATAGGACCGTTTGAAGTGGAAAGCGTGCTTATGGAACACCCGTCGGTGTTAGAAGTCGCGGTTACCGGCGTTCCCGACGCTAAACGCGGCTTTAAGGTAAAAGCGACCATCGTACTTAAAAACGGCTACACTCCGTCCGAAGAACTCGTAAAGGAATTGCAGGAATTCGTTAAAACCCATACCGCGCCTTATAAATATCCGCGCGTTATAGAGTTTGTGGACAGTCTGCCCAAGACCATAAGCGGCAAGATAAGGCGTACGGAAATCCGTGAAAACGACAGTAAAAAATATTCTTAAAAACA
>CAMORY010000005.1 GCA_946624395.1 uncultured Clostridia bacterium
ATATGGAATTCATCTGCGACGAATCGTGCGGTAAGTGTTCGCCCTGCCGTATCGGCACAAAGCGTATGCTTGAAATTCTTACGAAAATTACCGAAGGCAAAGCGACGATGGACGACCTGGATAAACTTCAGGAACTTGCGGCGAACATTAAGAGCAATTCGCTCTGCGCGTTAGGGCAGACCGCACCGAACCCGGTGCTTTCGACGCTCGCGCACTTTAAGGACGAATATATCGCTCATATCGTTGACAAAAAGTGCCCCGCGCACGTCTGCAAGAGCCTTATGGTTTACGAAATCGATAAAGACAAATGTATCGGGTGCGGGCTGTGCGAAAGACAGTGCCCCGTAAGTGCCATTTCGAAGACCGATTACGTGGCGGAAGGACATAAGTTGCCGTCCCGCGTTATCGATGCAGCGAAATGTATCAAGTGCGGTTTATGTATGGCTTCCTGTAAATTTAAAGCCATATCCAAAAAGTAATCGGAGGGAAGGAAAATGGCAAAAGTCAATATTAAAATAGAAGGCGTGCCTTATCAGGTAGAAGCAGGATTAACCATTTTAGAAGCGGCAAAGGCTTGCGGATACGAAATCCCGTCCCTTTGCGCGTTCAATCACGGCGAATGTTCCAAGGCGTCCTGCCGCGTGTGTTTAGTCGAAGCGACGGGGGCAAGGGGGCTTGTTGCCGCCTGCGTGTATCCCGTTGCGGAAGGTATGGAAATCACTATCTCTTCGCCCAAAGCGACCGCGGCGAGAAGAATTTCCGTAGAACTTCTTTTATCCAACCATAACAAAAACTGCCAGCAGTGCGATAAGAACGGCAAGTGCGAACTGTTGCACGTTGCGCAGATAACGGGCGCGAGAGAAGGCGTGTTCGAAGGGGAAAAGACACCCACTACTATCGACACGCTTACGCCCACCATCAAGAGAGATACTTCTAAATGTATTCTCTGCGGCAGATGTATAGAACGCTGCAAGAACGCGCACGGCATCGGCATTTTGGGCTTTGAAAACAGGGGCTTTAAGACAATCGTCGCGCCCGCTGAAAACAGAAGTTTCATCAACTCCCCCTGTATTATGTGCGGTCAATGTATCAACGTTTGCCCCACGGGCGCGCTTATGGAAGCGTCTGAAATCGAAAAGGTAGACGCGGCTATGGCTGCCGGTAAGTATGTCGTCGTTCAGACCGCTCCCGCGGTACGCGCGGCACTCGGCGAAGAGTTCGGTATGAAAATCGGTACTCCGGTAACCGGCAAAATGGTAGCGGCGCTCCGTCGTTTGGGCTTTAAAAAGGTATTCGATACCAATTTCAGCGCAGACCTTACCATTATGGAAGAAGCGAACGAACTTTTAGCGAGAGTTAAAAACGGCGGCACGCTTCCGATGATAACTTCCTGCTCACCGGGGTGGGTCAACTATGCGGAATACTATTACGGCGACCAACTCGACCACCTGTCGACCTGCAAATCTCCGCACGAAATGTTCGGCGCAATATTAAAGAACTACTACGCACAGAAAATCGGCGTAGACCCCAAGGATATGTACGTCGTATCCATTATGCCTTGCTCCTGCAAGAAATTCGAAAAAGCGCGTCCCGAAATGGAAGATAACGGTTATCGCGACGTTGACGCGGTGTTAACCACGCGAGAACTCGGCAAGATAATCAAGCGCGCGGGCATAATGTTCGATAAACTCCCCGACGAAGATTTCGACAACGATATAGTTCACGACTATACGGGTGCGGGCGTTATTTTCGGGGTTACCGGCGGCGTTATGGAAGCGGCTCTCCGTACCGCGTATTTCGTACTCACGGGTAAAGAGCGCGAAGGTATAGTCTTCAACGAAGTCCGTGGTTTCAAGGATATCAGAGAAGCGGAATTCGACCTTAACGGATTAAAGATAAAAGTCGCGGTAACCAGCGGTATGAGGGGCGCGAAAGTTCTTCTCGACCAGATACGCGCGGGTAAATCGCCCTATACGTTCATAGAAATTATGGGTTGCCCCGGCGGATGTATCAACGGCGGCGGTCAGCCGTACGTAAGGGAAGTATTCCTGCCTAACGAAGACGCGGATATTATGGAAACGTACAAGCAAAAACGTGCAAACGCGCTTTATAGCGAAGACGAAAGACAGGTTATCCGTCAGTCGCACAACAATCCCCGGTTGCAGGACTTGTACAAAGAGTTTTTAGGCGAACCGAATTCGCACCTTGCTCACGAACTCTTGCATACAACGTATAACAAGAACAGAAAGAGATTTGATTAAAGTTTAATTAAAAAAAGTTTAATTAAAAATCGCATTTTTTCGCCCGAACGGTCGTACCGTTCGGGCGAAATTGTTGTTTTAAAGATTATCCTAATTTAAAAACCGTATTGACAAGCGCGCATACCCGTGTTAAGATTATTACAAAAAGATAAGGCGGGAATTTTTTTATGATGGGTGGCGAGATAAGGAACATTGCTTTGATAGGGCATGGCGGCGCGGGTAAAACTTCGCTTGCGGAAGCCCTTTTGTTTAACGGCGGTAAGACGGCGAAACTCGGTAAAGTAGTCGAAGGAACGACCACTACCGATTTTACTGCGGAAGAAATCGAACGTAAAACGTCGGTTTCGCTCGCGTGCGCTTATACGGAGTGGCAGGGCGTCAAGATAAATATAGTCGACGTTCCCGGCTTTTACGATTTCGAAGGCGAGTTTGAAGAAGCGGTACGCGCGGTGGGTTCTGCGGTTTTAGTTGCCGACGCGTGCGGGTTCGTGTCCGTAGGGGCTGAAAAGGCGATAAATTATTGCTTAAAGCGCCACGTTCCGCTTATGATTTTCGTCAACGGCATAGACAAGGAAAACGCGGACTACGTTAAAACGGTGGAAGCGTTCCGCAGTATGTACGGCAGAAAAATAGCAACGATGCACGCGCCCATTATCCGCGCCGGCAAAATGCAGGGCTACGTTTCGGTAATATCCGGCAAAGCGTACGAATTCAAACCGAACGGCAGGGAAGAAATACACGTTCCCGAAGATATGCAAGGGGACGTGGAACTTTTAAAACAGAGTTTAATAGAAGCGGCGGCGGAAACGTCCGACGAGTTTTTGGAAAAGTACGATAAAGAAGGCGGCTGGCTTTCAAACGACGATATAATAACGGGGATAAAACAGGGCTTGCGTTCGGGCGATACCATACCTATTCTCGGCGGTTCGGCTACCCAGAATATAGGCGTTATCAACCTGTTGAACGAAATAGTCGCCGTAATGCCTTCTCCGAAAGAGAGAAGACCCGTTTCGGCAACGCTTACGGATAGCGGCGAAAAGGTAGACGTGTATTGCGACGAAAACGCGCCGTTTGCGGGGCAGGTGTTTAAAACGGTCGTCGACCCGTTCGCGGGTAAACTGTCTTATATCCGCGTGTTTACGGGCGAGGTCAGCGTGGGCGATACGGTTTACAATTCCGCGACCGAAAAGGAAGAAAAAATCAACGCGCTGTGCTTTTTGAACGGCAAAAAGCAAGAATCCGTGTCCACTCTCGGCGCGGGTGAAATAGGCGCTGTGGGCAAACTTTCCGATACGGCTACGGGCGATACGCTTTGTTCAGTTAAGCGCAAAATAAAGTTCAGCGAAATAAAAATGCCGCCCGCTATGTACGCTATGGCAATACGCGCTAAACGCACCGAAGAAGAAGACAAGGTGTTTCAGGGGCTTAACAAACTGCGCGAAGAAGACAAATCTTTCATTATAGAAAAGAATACCGAAACGGGCGAAACGGTAATACGCGGGCTTGGCGAAACGCAACTCGACGTAATTTGCCGCAAACTGAAAAACAAATACGGTTGCAGCGCGGAACTTTTCACGCCCGCGGTCGCTTATAAAGAAACGATAACGGCAAAGACCGAAGCGGAAGGCAAACATAAAAAGCAATCGGGCGGCGCGGGGCAGTTCGGCGTAGTCAATATCCGTTTTGAAGCGGGTGCGGCGGACGGCGAGTTCGAATTTATCGACGAAACGGTCGGCGGTTCTGTGCCGAAACCCTTTATTCCCGCCGTGGAAAAGGGGCTCAAGGAAGCGATAAAGCAAGGTCCGCTTGCGGGGTATCCTATGATAAACTTGAAATGTACGCTGTTCGACGGTAAATATCACCCCGTAGATTCCAAAGAAGTGGCGTTCGTCTCGGCGGCGCGGCTTTCGTACGACGACGCTATGACGCGTGCCAAACCCGTGCTGTTAGAACCCGTTTACACTTACGCGATAACCGTGCCGAGTGAATTTTTAGGCGACGTTTTGGGCGATATAAGCAAGCGCCGCGGCAGGGTGCTGGGTATGGAAAGCAGCGGAGATAATCAAACGGTATCTGCGGAAATTCCGTACGCCGAAATGGCGAAGTACGCTATGGATTTACGGAGTATGACGCAGGCGCGCGGCGTTTATACGGGCGAATTCGTAAGATACGAAACCGTACCTAACGAAATTCAGGAAAAAATAATCGCGGAGCGAAAGAAATAATCGGCGAACGCGCCGAAAGCGATAGGCGGATTACGTTTTTTATGTAAGCCGCCTATGTTTATTGTATAAAAAACTTGAAATTTTTTACGATTTATAGTAAAATTTATACAAGATAAAATTCCGCGTAAAAATTTACGAAAATCGCGGGAAAAACAGTAAGTAAAGGAGTGCAAATGCTGGTTATTTTTTCAGGCGGGTCGGGGGTAGGCAAGAATACCGTAATATCCGAACTGATAAAAAGCGGCGGATTTGCGCTTATGCCGACTTATACCACAAGGGATAAGCGAATAGGCGAAAGCGAAGGTAATCCGTATTGTTTTCTGACCGACGCGGAATTTAAGGCAAAGATAGAAGAAAACGAACTGTACGAGTATGAAAACGTGCACGGGCATTATTACGGGACTTCTAAACTTTTGTTGAAAGAAAAACTTGCGCTCGGTAAAATTCTGCTTAAGGATATAGACGTTTTAGGCACGCAGAATCTCGTTAAAAGTATAGGTAAAGACGTAAAAGTTATAACGCTGTTTTTAAAGGTGGACTCTAAAGAAGTGTTAAGACAGCGCCTTACAGAGCGACGTGAAACGGAAATCGACAAGCGCCTTGCCCGCTACGAAATGGAAATGTCTTTCTGCGACAGGTACGATTATATAATAACCAACGAAGAACTTTTCAGCACTAAAAATCTCGTGTTGCAAATCGTGGGTGCGGAAAGCCGCGGCGAACCTTTCGGCGTAATAGACGGTAGCGCGATAGACGACGAAAAAATCAAAGATTACGTGCAGAGATTAAACGCAGACGAAACGCTTTCGCCCGTTAAAATAGCCTATATCGGCGGCGCGCCGTATATAGTGGAAGGCAGACACAAATTCCTTGCGGGGCTTGTTTCGGGTAAACACGTCGCAAAAGAAATTCTGAACGGTTATTCCGCCGAGATATGCGACCAGACGGCGTGGCTTAATAAACTTAACGCGGTAAAGGGTAATTAACAAATAAAAAAACGAAGCGTGATAACGCTTCGTTTTTCAAAAAGGGGAAAAATGAAAGAACGGATAAAAGAACAAGCCTTTTCTTCGCCTATACTTTCGGCAATCTCCGCTGCGCTTTTTGCGGTGGTGATTTTTTCCGTACCCAGCCTTTTTGACGTGCAGGATAACGCGCTTTTCGTTCTTAATATAGTCTGCCGCGTGGTCGCCGCCGTTTCGGCGTTTGTTTTAGCGAAAATCTGCGGATTTAAATTGTTCAATAAGCCCAAAACTACCGTTTCCGCGGTTTTATTGTTCTGTTTGGGGCTTATAGTATGCGTAAACAATTTTCCCGTAATAGGTTTTATAACGGGCGAAGTCAGATTGTTGAATAATCCCGAAATAGTCAAATATTTATGCTATTGCGCCGCGATAGGCGTTGCGGAAGAGTTGGCTTTCCGCGGGTTCGTAATGCCGCTTGTGGGGTTTGGTTTAAGAGATAAAAATCACGCCGCTTTTTGGACGGTTGTGGTAAGCGCGGCAATTTTTTCCCTTTGCCATCTTTTCAATATCTTTTCCGCAGGCGTAGCGCCCGTATTGTTGCAGGTGGGCTATACATTTTTAACGGGCTGCCTGTTCGGCGCGGTTTATCTGTTTACCGAAAATATTATATTTCCCATACTTCTACACACCGTTTACGACGTGGGCGGGCTGATTTTCGCCGCGCCGTTTGGGATTGCCGCAGGCAATATGTGGGATACGTATACCGTAATAATAACCGCCGTGCTCGGGTTGATTACGGCGGCGGTATTTGCGGTAAAATTATGGAATTATAAAGCGGACGGAAAATCGCAGGATTGACAATATCTTTAATAAACTCAAAACTCAAATACCGATAAAAATTAAGGAGATGAAAAATGAATTCGGAATTTTTCCCACAAGCGTTATTACATTGCCCTTGCGGGAAACGGCACGTTTTTCCGCTTAAAAAGATATTGTCTGGTAGCGGCGCAGTAAATTCGCTTCCTGAAATATTAGCCGAATACGGATTGAAAAAGCCGTTTATAGTTGCTGATACAAACACTTTTAACGCGGCGGGCGAGAAAGTCATTTCGCTTCTTGAAAAAAGCGGTACGGCGTACTCTCAATTCGTATTTAAAGGTAGTCCCGAACCCGACGAAAACGCTGTCGCCGCCGCTTTGAAAAATTTTGACAGTAGTTGCGACGCGATAATAGGCGTGGGTAGCGGCGTTATAAACGATATATGCAAAATCGTCGCCAAAACCGAAGACAGATTTTACATTATAGTTGCCACCGCGCCGAGTATGGACGGGTACGCTTCGGCAACTTCTTCTATGACGGTAAAAGGGCTTAAGACGTCCGTTAGCAGCAAGTGTCCTGACGTAATAATAGGCGACGTGGATATTCTGAAAAACGCGCCGAAAAAGATGCTTATATCGGGGCTTGGCGATATGATAGCAAAGTACGTAAGCGTGTCAGAGTGGCGGCTTTCGCACGAAATAAACGGGGAATATTATTGCGAAAACATAGCGAATATTATTCGTTCTGCGCGGGATAACTGCGTTAAAAACGCGCAAGGGCTGATAGAAAGAGACGAAAATGCCGTAAAAGCGGTGTTCGACGGGTTGATAATAAGCGGGCTTGCGATGGCGTACGCGGGTGTGTCCCGTCCTGCTTCGGGCGTGGAACACTATATTTCGCACGTAATCGATATGCGCGGAGTACAGTTTAATCTTAAAACCGAGACGCACGGAGTGCAGTGCGCGGTGGCGACGCTTATTGCGATAAGGCTTTACGAACGGCTTAAAAATATTACCGTAAGCGATAAAAAGGGCGAAAGGGAAACCCGCGCTTTCAACTACGTAGAATGGGAAAGCAATTTGCGTGATTTTCTTGGCGGTGCGGCAGAACCTATGATAGAACTCGAGAAAAAAGAAAAAAAGTACGATTTTGATAAAGCGGCGGCGCGACGGAAAATAATAATTTCAAAATGGGAAAGGCTTAAAAATATAATAGACGAAGAATTGCCAAAGAGCGGCGCTATGGAAAAATTGCTTAAAAGCGTAGGGTTGCCGCTTTCTTTTGAAGAAGCGGGCATAAGCGTGGATTTAAAGCGGGCGTTTGCCGCAACCAAAGATATAAGGGATAAATACGTGTTGTCTTCGCTTTTATGGGACATAGGGCTTTTAAGCGAGTTTTGTTCGGCAATAATATAAACCGCATAAAAAGTTTGAGTTGAACGGGGATTGCATATATAATATAATCATTATCTGTTAATGTACTATCTTCATTTTTATATATTTCAACACTGTTTATTGCATCTTGAGCATTATAGTAATAAAAATCTCCTAACGTAATTGTTTTTACTACTGCCCTACTAGGATTAGGCACTAAATATGCTTTTTGACAATCTTTGTCATTATTATGATCTATAAATGCATAGTATCCATCAGGTTTATCATTATAACCTTTTAATATCGCTGTATCACCTTCGATATAACCATCATAGAAATTAAATATTGAATCTTCTTTATATGTATTTATAAGTCCATATTCATTTCCTATTAAAGCAATGCTATTTTCTACTTCTACAGTACCATCATCTTCTCCTAAACTTAATACGCCATAGTTAACGACTGCAGCTTCATGTCTTTTATTTAAAGAAAGTCCTTCTTTTTCCTCTTCGCTTAATTTCTTTTCTGCTCTAACAATTCCATTTACAAGTGTAATTTTTGAATTTTTATTA
>CAMORY010000006.1 GCA_946624395.1 uncultured Clostridia bacterium
GCTACTTCCTTGTCACGTGTCATATAATTATCATATATCTGCTTGACGTGAATAAGGCGGTTGGTGGTAAACTCGGCAACTTCCAGACGTTAGATCGCGTTTATAAGCGTGTTGCCAGTGCTGATAACGCTGTCGTTCTGAACCAAAACAACGGGCGAGTGCGCGCTGATAATCGAAGAAATCTTTTCGGGGTCAGTGATGTTCGTTCCGAACGGCACTACCGCGATATCGCGCATAGCGATATACGATTCGGGAATAGTCCTGCTGTCGATAGGCGTGTGCGTCGCGCCGAAAGCCATAATATGTTTGGGCTGTGCGACGGTTATCGCGTTGATTTCGGGATGCTCGTCGTAAATGAGTTTGTGCAGTTCTACCGAACGGCTGGGGATTTTACCCGCTTCGCGCCAGCTGTACTCGATACGAACGATATCTTCGGGCTCGATATACTTTCTGTCAACGCCGTAGGGCGTAATAAGGAAAGTGTGTTTATCCAGCCTTACCGAGAAAGTGCCTTGCGTGCTCGTAAACAGCCCTTGGTCGTACGACCTGTGGATTAAAGCGCACATTTCCTTTCTCAAGCGGCGTTCGTCTGACGAGTAGTCTTTGGGAATAAACTCACCCAAAACGTTCTGCCCCTTCTTGGAATAAATTTTCATTTGGTCTTTGGTCAAACTTACGGGTTTGCCGATAATAGAAGCGGTGATACCGATAGACGCGGCGAAATTCAGCGTTTCGAAACGCTTGAACGCTTCAAACAGGCTGTCCGCACAGGTTATAACGCCGTGGTTTTCCATAATAACGACGTTTAAGCCCTTCTTTATTTCGTCCACTATTCTGTTTGCCAAAGCGTCGCTACCCGGAACTTCGTACTTGGCGATACCGACTTTCCCGCACACCTGACTTGACGTGGGAATAATGTCTATATCGGGAATTTTCCTGATAAGACTATAACTTACAAGTGCCGGCGGGTGCGCGTGCAGAACCGCGGAAACGTCCGGACGGGTTTCATACACGAGTTTATGGAACGGAAGTTCCACGCTGGGCTTATACTTGCCTATAACCGTGCCGTCGGGCAGAACTTTGCAGATGTCCGAGGCGGTCAAAGAACCTTTGTCAATACCCGAAGGCGTTATCCAGATAACCCCTTCACTGTCCTTGATAGAAAGGTTGCCGCCCGAAGTGGTGGTAAGTCCTTTCTGGTATACCCTGCTTAAAAGAAGCACAATTTGCTCCGCAGGATGCATAAGATTGAAATTCATATGTCGTACTCCTTTATAAAGATTTTTTCTAAAAACTTGAAACCTTGTCGGGGTTTACATCTGCTGACCGCCGGTAACGTTGATTGCCTGACCGGTCATATAACTCGAATAATCGGACGCCAAGAAGACCATAACGTCTTCTATATCCTTGTATTCGCAGGAACGTTTCATCGGCACTTGGTTTATGTATTTAGCGCGAACTTCTTCTTCGGTGATACCCTGATTTGCCGCGTATTGCTTAAACAGCGAATTTACCCACAGGGGCGAATTAAGCATATTTCCGGGGCAGATGCAGTTTACCCTGACGCCCTGTTCCGCAAATTCAAGCGCAAGGCTTTGCGTTAAACCGACGCCGCCGAACTTACTCGCCGCATACGCGCCGTTTTTGAAACTTCCCTTTCTGCCCGACTTGCTGTTTATCTGAATAATACTTCCTTTCTTTGCCGCAAGCATAGCGGGCGCAAAGGCTTTAACGACGTTGAAATATCCGTTTAAGTTGACGGCGGTAACCTGCGCGAACGCCTGCGGAGTAAGATTATAAATATCGCCGCTCTTAACTATTCCCGCGTTGGAAACCAAAATATCCACTTTGCCCCATTTATCCAAAACGGTTTTCGCCATCTGTTCGCATTGTTCGTAGTTCGTCACGTCGACGGGAATAGCGATAGCGTCTTTAAGCCCCGCGGCGATAACTTTCGCGCCTTCGATATTAAAATCGCAGACGGCAACGGAACAGCCTTCCGCGTCCAAACGCTTTGCAAGCGCTTCGCCAAGTCCTTGGCTTGCGCCGGTTACAACCGCTACTTTACCTTTAAGGTCGATAACACTCATTGTACTTCTCCTAAAATATATATTGATTTTTATTCAAAAACAGCGAAAGAATTTCGTTATTTTTTAACCGTATTTCTGCCAATTGCTGCAAATTTCAAAATGCGCTCTTTTAAATCGGGCGTTTCTTTTACCGATTTTTCGGAGAACATGCCGTATTCTATGCCCTTTTCGGAAGAAATCGCTTCGTGCCCGATTAACGCCCAGGTAGAATCTATAAGGTGCGAATATTCGGGATTAGCAAGCGCCGCACAGGCAAACTTTTGGCGGGGCGAGTTTATGTCTTCGCCGCTAATCTCAAAAAACCCGTATTCCTTACAGAAATTCATAACCCTATCGAGTTGCGCTTTGGTGTTTCTGGTCGGCATATACGCCACGGCAAGGAACCCCACCCTTTTTATTTCTTCCATAAGTTCAGGCAAAAAGTCGTCCTCGAATTTCTGCGCCTTTTTGTCGCCCGTTATGGAATCCCCCACGTCGCCAAGGTACGCATACGCTGGAATTGCGCCGTAAGACTTTACGAGTTTTACAAATTCCGTACAGTTCGGCATTTCTTCGTCCGCGTCAATATAAAAGAATTTAGTATCCGCTTTAAGAACGCCCAAAAGGTCGTACAAAAAGTGGGGGTTCATATCGTCTAAAAGATAACCTTTGATTTTTTCGGATACGTTAAGTTTAAGGTCGTCCGTTAAAAAGTTCAACAGCGCTTCCGTTCTGCCGAAACAATCGGAAAGTTTTTTGGCAAGCGCAAATAATAAATGCCTTTCGGTAATAGAACCGCCCTCTTTCGCTTGCGATAACGGGTACACGTCTTTCATAAAATCTAAAGTTATGCCGAATTTACCGTACTTTTCGGTAATCAAAGCGCACATTTTAGCGTCGCGCTGGTACCGTTTACCGCGGTAAAACGCAAGATAGTCGTTTAAGGGTTTTATGCTCTGTGCGGGTATGCCGTGCGCCGCCATATAAACGCAGTCGGCTTGGTCGGGGTGATTGATTTTCCCGAACCCTTTTTTGAATTTAGCGCGGACTTCTACCCCGCAGGTCGCGCCAAGGTTAAGCATTTTGGCGGCGGCTTTGAATTCTTCCGCACCAGATAGCGAATCGTGGTCCATTATGCCCGCGCTCGTCAGCCCCGCGGAATACGCCATATAAGCCGCTTTGGTCGGCGAGTACGGCGAAAACGAATAAATCGTGTGAATATGGTTATTCGCGTCGTTATCGCGGAAAGCGGGTTTTTCCTTTTCCGCTTTTAAAATAGCGGTAAGCGCCGCAAGGCGTTGTTCTTTAGTGTTAGCGTTAAGACTATCTAAATTGAAACCCATAAATCACCGTTAATAATTTAAATCTTATATAGAATTATATACCAAAAAAGAATTTCCGTCAAACGCTTTCGTTTCGAATTTAGGCAAAATAACGATAAAAAAAGCAAAGTCAAGGATATATGACTTAAAAAGCAAAAATAATTTTAAAAATTTTTTGTAAAACGGCGCATAAAAGATTGACGAAAAATTAAAAAAGTTTATAATAATAAACGAAAAGTCGAAAGGCTTGAACAACTTAATATTTTTGTTGTTTCACCTTATAGTTGAAATAAAAAAAGCGGTTTCCGCTTGAAAGGAGGTAGACAATGAAAAAGTTCTTCAAAAATTGCGTAAAGTTTTTTGAAATAGACGACAAAACGGCATTTGCATTTGCGTTTATGAACATCAACAAAAACTTTTAACGCAACGGGTAGTTAAAACCCAACGGGGGCTCTTAATCGAAGGCGATTAAGGGGCTTTTTCATTTTTAAAGGGAAATTTTTCGGCAATTTCTCCTTTTTTATTACTATTTTTGCGTTTTCGACAAGATAAGACAAAATACAACAATCTTTTCGGGTTTAAAAATAAAAATAAATTTGACTTGCCTTGCCAACTATTGTATAATGATATTGTCAAACTTGAATTAACGTTAAAGTTAAGTCGAACAATTAAAATTCAATTTTTTTATTCTTTTTATAAAAGAATGATAACTTGTCAACCATCGATGGGATTACGCCTATCGAAATGCGGCGGGTTTGAGTTCTTTTGTAAAAAATTGAATTTATATTTGTTCGCATTTCAAGTTTGACGGCTTTCGATAGAGCGTATCTCATAGTGTCGCATATCGAAAGGTTGCGGCACTTATTTTTTTGAAATACAAATAAAAGGAGAAAAAATTATGGAATACACGGTAAAAGGCACGGCGATAGAAAACTACGTATCGGAAAACGGAATTTCCGCTTACGAATTTTGCAAAAGATTTGATATAGACGTAAAAACTTACGATAGAATAGTCCGCGGCGAAAAGGTAAAGTTAGAGACGCTTTTCGTTTTATCTCACAAAATGAATTTATCTCTAAACAGTTTTTTGGCGTAAAAAAATCGCCCGTTCTCGGGCAATTTAAAGTTTTTCTGCATAAACCGTTGACAAAAAGTAAAAAATACCATAAAATATAATTGCAAAGGCGAACCGGTACAGGCGGTTAGCCGATGTTGAAGATTATTATTGAAATAACCGTCCTATCAGACCAAAGGGCGGTTATTTCTTTTTTATTTCGCGCAAAATAATAATTACGGCGTATAAAGTAAGAAAAAGCGATATGTATTCCATACGCAGCACCTCCTTTCCCTTTCGGGCAGAAGTACCAACCGCCACAGTCGCCTATTGCAACTATACTACATTAGTTTACAATATTTCGACAAAAACCGCAAGGGTTTATGACAGTTTTTTAGCGTAAAAAATTAAATCAAAAATAACTCGTGTCCCCTATAAGGGGAAGGCGGTAAAACGGCGGTCGTTATATAACGACCGCCGTTTTAACAAAGGGGTTTTTATAATTGAACCTTTTGGTACTCGTTTCACTCGTACCACCTTTATGCTCGCAGGGAACACAAGATTTTTATTGTGTTTATTTCGTGCCGAAAATTCTGTCGCCCGCGTCGCCGAGACCGGGGAGAATATATCCGTTTTCGTTTAAGCACCTATCGAGTGTAGAAACGTAAATATCTACGTCGGGGTGTTCTTCCGCAACCTTTTCAACACCTACGGGTGCGGCAATTATCGACATAAGTTTTA
>CAMORY010000007.1 GCA_946624395.1 uncultured Clostridia bacterium
CCGACCCCCTCGGCAGGCTTACCGATAAACCCGCGTTTGATAAGATGACTTATAATGAACGGCAAAAATACACGCTTACCCTTTCCGAACGCTACCTTAAAGCCGTGGAACGGTATAATAGAGAAAAGGCGCTTATCTTTGCAAATTGAATTTCAATACGGTTATAATAAAAAACGCCCGCCCGCAAAATATTGCGGGCGGGCGTTTTATGTGTAGTTTAATTAGATTTTAACGTAAACCGTTTTAGCCATTCCGTTTTCAACGAGTTTCTTGTCGGACATAGCGGGGAATTTGTACGTTGCCGCAACGAAATTCTTTTTAGCGGGTAAACCTTCGCAAACGGTGTCGATAAGTTCTTTAGCGAACTTTACGCCCCTTGCCGATTTGATTTTAATCATCATAGGCGTATCGGCGAATTTCTTTTTCTTGCTCATATCGTGCGGATAGTATTTAGTGTTTGCATATTTCTTGGGGTCGAGCGCAAGATATGCAACAATCGTTTTGCCCCTGAACGCAATCTTAACGGCTTTTTGTCTGCCGATATTGAAACTGTCGAAATGCCAACTTACTCTGGAATTCACACGGTCAAACGAAAGCAGGTGGTTTTTAATATCGTTGTAGAATTCTTTCTGTTCTTTGGTCGCCTGCGACATTTTGCCGACAAAACTCTTCTGAATAACCTTGCGGCTGTTTCCTTCCGGTTTCGCTTTGGGTGCGGCAACGGGTTTTACAGCAGGTTTTGCTACGGGTTTAGCAGCGGCTTTTTTAGCGGGTTTTTCTTCTTTAACCGTTTCCGCTATCGGTTTCGCTACCACAGGGGTTGCTACCGCTTCGGTCGCCGCAACCGCTTCTACTTTACTGTCTTTTTTTTTAGAACGGGTTATGAATTGACCGGTTATAGCCATAATGATAATTTTGATAAGCATATAAACGAGTACGATGACTATAAGTGCGGATAACAGAATCGCAAAGAACATACCGAGCATTATCAAAAGACTTATGAACGGGTTTGCCGCGTTAGAACCGTAAAGCGAGAACGCACCGGCAAAATAAGAAATAACAACGATGACCGCCGCTATAAGCACGAGTACGCCGTAGAATAAAATGAAATAGAACGTGCGCGTTTTCTTTTCAGTCGAGAACAGTTCGGGATTTTCCTTCACTTTGTTTGCGACGAATTTAGGCGCGATTATGTTTCCTATAACTATCGTAAGCGCTAAAGTCGCAAGAATAATGAATAATACCCAAGCGCCCGAAGTAACGTTATATCTTTCCACGCCGAACAAATCCATCAAATCGGCAAGTATGTTGTTATTAAGGAAAGACAGATGTTCGTTTCTGAACGTGTTGTCCTGGTCGATTAAGAACATCGACAGCGTAGCAAACGCAATAAGTACAAGGTACAAAATGTTTCTTACGCGCTTATATTTAAATATGGAAAATATGCGCGCGAAAATGTTTTTGTTGGCTTTTTCGTTTTTCATAAAACCACTCCTTATAATATATATTGTATGAAATTGTTTAGAATTCCATCATATAACAAACATATTTTAACAAAGCGATATTGAAAAGTCAATAAAAACGGCAAAATTTTTGGTAAAAAACGCAACAAAATAATAAATCGGACAAAAAATCGATTAAAAAACGGGTAGAATTTTTTATAAAATTACCGCGATAAACACGGCGGCGCAGGACAGCACCGCGACTATAATAAGCGATAACCTAAACGCCGCGGCTATAAGCGCAACGATTGTTCCTATAAGCGCGGCGTAAAAGTTATCGGTCGAATACAGTATAAACGGAAAGGTCATAGCGGACAGCACGGCGTAAGGTATATAAAATAACAGGCTTTTTATATATTTCGACTTAATTTTTTTGCGGAAGAACACCAGCGGCAGCATACGGATAAGATAAGTTATGCCCGCCATAGCGAAAAGCAGGATAAACATATGGGCAAGTTTACTCATCATAGTCCTCCTTTACGGGGAAGATTGCCGCCGCGGCGGCGGCGGAGATAACCGCGCAGATTATTATCGCAAAGCCTTGCGAAAGATTGTTGTTTATAAACGGGATATAATAACAGGCGCAACTTAAAAGCGCCGCGAGCGATACGGTAAACAGAATATTGAAAGCTCTTACCGCGGGCGGGAAGATGATAGCGACAAACATAGCGTAAAGCGCTATACCCAAAGCCGCCTGAACGGTAGCGGGCAGTACGTCGCCCGCAAACGCGCCGAGTACCGTTCCGAGCGTCCAGCCTATATACGGCAACACCGCAAGTCCCATAAAATACTTAAAATTTATTTTCTGTCGTTTTGAAATGGATACGGCAAAAATTTCGTCGGTGATGAACGCGGCTGCTATAAGCCGTTTGCCCGTAGTAAAAGAATAATCGGCTTTTTGCGACAGGGAAACGCCCATAAGAAAATAACGGGAGTTTATAACGAGTTGCACGAGCATTATTTCCGCAACAGAGCCCAAAGCGGCAATTATTTTAATTCCCGCAAGTTGTCCTGCGGAAGTTAAGTTCGTCATAGAAATAAGGGTGCTGAAAAGGGCAGGCAAGCCCAAAAGGCTTGCCTGAACGCCGAACGCGAACGCCACCGAAAGATACCCAAGCCCTATCGGTAGCCCGTCTTTTATTCCGTTTCTGAATTTTAAAGGGGATTGTTCCATATTTTAGAAGATAATTTTTTTCAGCGGAGTTAGTCCTGCTTTTTTGCCTTTTCTTTGCGCTTTTTGTTTTTGGTTTTGTCTATTTTTTTATTTATGTCGTCCATAATTTCGCGCAGATGCGATTTTTCCGTTTTACGTTCTTTTTCCACCCGTTCTTTAAGGGGGGCGGGGTTATAAGGCATAACGACTTCGTCCGTACGCGAACGCACTTCGAGTTGAGTAAAGGGTACGGAGATACCGTTTTTCTTGAATTCGTTGTACACCGTTTCCATTACGTAATAGTATACTTCCCAGTAGTCCGCTGAATCGCACCAGCAGTTAGCGAAAAAGTCCAAACTGCTGCTGTTTAAGGTTTTAAGGCGGCAGAAGGGGGCTGGGTCGAGATAAATCCGCCCGTCGCTTTTCATAACGTCAATGACGGTGGCTTTGACCTTTTCCACGTCCGATTCATACGCGACGGAAAAGGTAAAGTTTACTCTTCGCGTGGGGTTAGCGCCGAAATTTACTACCGCGCTGTTTACTATAGTGGAGTTGGGTATGGTAATTCTCTTATTGTCTGGCGTGGTAAGGGTGGTAAACAGGAAATTTATTTCGGTGATAGAACCTTCCGCGTCGCCCACGGTGATATAGTCGCCTTTTTTAAACATTTTCATTGAAATGATGACTATACCGTTTGCAAGGTTAGATATATTCGACTGAAGCGCCATACCGATAGCGAGTACGACTGCGGAAACTGCGGTAAGCATACCCGTTATTTCCACACCGATAAGGCTTAACAGTATAAGAACGAGTATCAGCCACAATATGAACTTAATAACTGCGAGAAGGAAATTCTGCGTTATTTTTTCGGTTTTTGCGCGGGTAAAAATCCTGGAAAAAATCACCAACGCGATTTTTATCACAATCATACCGATAATAAGCGCGGCAAAAAACGTGATTACCGACATATAACTATTCGAAAAATAATCTTTTATACTTTGCCAGATAGCCGCAAAATCCATACCATTACTCCTTTATAAGATTTTAAAAACGAACGCGCGTATTTAAAATACAGTATAATATCGGGCGCAAAAAAAGTCAAGTTTTTGTCATACGGGCTATAAAAATCAGTTGACAAATCCCCGTAAAATTTACTATAATGTGTAAAAAGGAGCAAAAAATGGCAATCCGTTTTTACTTTTATTTCGGATATTACTTTAGAAAACCATGTTGATATAATATCGGTTATTTTTTGCTTGTAAATTTTTTATAAATTCAGACTTTAATGACCGATTTTACATCGGTCGTTTTTATTTTTACAAAGAAGGTGAGTTTATGATTATAGTCGTAAAGAAGAACAGCGATAAAAAACAGTTTGACAATCTCGTAAGATGGGTAAAAAGTCAGGGCGTTGATACGGACGTTTCGGTCGGCAGTAATTCCACCGTCTTGGGGCTTGTGGGCGATACTTCTAAAATAGACATAGATTTAGTCCGTTCGCTCGACATTGTAGAAGACGTAAAGCGTATTCAAGAACCGTATAAATGCGTAAACCGCAAGTTCCACCCCGACGATACGATAGTGGACGTAAACGGCGTTAAGTTCGGCGGCGATAATTTCCAGATAATCGCAGGGCCTTGTTCGGTGGAATCGGAAAAGCAGATAGTGTTCGTCGCCGAAGAAGTTAAAAAGGCGGGCGCTTCGGTGCTGCGCGGCGGCGCGTTTAAGCCCAGAACTTCGCCGTACTCCTTTCAGGGGCTTCGGGAAGACGGCATAAAATTACTGCTTAAAGCCAA
>CAMORY010000008.1 GCA_946624395.1 uncultured Clostridia bacterium
ATGCTGTTCGTTTTAGGGGTAATCACCAACTCTTTAGAATACGTGCCCGAACAGTTTTTGATAAACAATTATTCGGTGGGGATATGCGTGTTCGGCTATACTTTCGCTATGCTGTTTACCGCAATGCTTATTGCCGAAGACAAAAACGGTGAATTTATCAACCGCCTGAATATGGCGCCGATAAAAAAATCGAGTTATATCGCGGGCTACTATATAGCCATAGCGCCTGTAATGGCGGTGCAAACGGCGTTGTTCTTGTCGTGTTCCTGCATTTTGGGCTTGGAATTTTCGTATAAGTTGGCGGTAGCGTTCGTCTATCTGATACCTTCGGCAAGCCTTTACGTCGTGCTTGGCGTGCTTATCGGAACTATCGTGAAAAACGGCAAGCAAGCGGGACCCGTGTGTTCTATAATCATTTCGGGAACTTCTATGCTCGGCGGGGTGTTTATGCCCGTCGAAGGTATGGGAACGTTCTCTACGATAGTTAATTTATTGCCCTTTACACACAGCGTAAAAATAGCAACGGGAGTGTTTTACGGCGATTTCGGCTGTATCTATCCGCACGTGTTATGGGTAATTGGGTACGCTGTCGTGTTATTTGCAATAACGGTTTTGATATATAAAAGGAAGAAAGGATAGGTGGATTTTATGCGCATTGCGATTATACTTAAAACGCCCGAATTAAATGACGAAATAACCGAAGAAAAGGTGATTTACGCCGACGCGGCATATAAATTTGCCGATAAATTAAAAAATAAAACTGTGCTTGGTGTTGTTGGTGATTTCGACAGTTTGGGATACGTGCCCGAAAATGAAAAAACGGTAAAACTTGACGAACAGAAAAATTTTACCGACGGGGAAAGGGCTGTTTTATTCGCAAAAGAGTGCGGCGCGACCGAGGTTGTGATTTACGGGGCTTTCGGCGGTAAAATAGAACATATTCTCGGCAATATCGCGCTACTTAAAATAGCGCAAAATATCGGGATTAAAGCAATTATTAAATCCGGAAAGCAGTTTACCGAACTTGTCGGCACAGGCGAACACCGTTTCAACGTAAAAGAAAACAGTAAAGTTTCTTTAATTCCTTACGGCGGGAACTGTTCGTTCGGCAAAAGTCAAGGACTTTATTACCCGCTTGACGGGCTGACGCTGACCTGCGCCGATACTCGCGGAATAAGCAACGTTGCCGAAATTTCAGAAATTTTTTTCGACGTATTACAAGGCGAAGCGCTTATTATTTACGAAAAATAAATACGAAAAAGTAAAGTTTATTTAAAACAACTCCCGCCCGCCGCGCAAAATTTGCGTGGCGGGCGGGAAGTTTTATCTGGTAAATTTAATCTATATTCTGCAACTTTGGCGGGGTTAGTTTTTCCGTTTCTCTTATGAAACTCTTGGAAGAGAACAAAATTACACCGACAACCAAGACTATTGCAATCTCGATAAATACGAAAGAATTATATGTAAGGCTGTAAAGTAAAAGATTACTTGCACCCGCGTCTTTTGCATACGCGCCGAAAGCGAATACGCCCGATAATACGTGGCTTATAAAGCGGAGCAACGCGCCGATAAGCGCGCTTATCGCAAATTTTACTTGCGGCAGGGTTTTAAGAATATTTGCGTTCTTTAAGCAACCGACAAAACCGGTAAGCGCAAAAGCAACGGGGTAGTCAAGCAGGAATTGAGCGGGGTGAACGATAAACGGGTCTTGCACCGCTTGTAATACTCCGTAAATAAGTCCTATAAGCACGCCTTTTTTCGCCCCGTAAATATATGAGAAAATCATAATTGGCAACATAGAAGCGAGCGTTATTGCGCCACCCTGCGGCATTTCCCAGAGTTTGATGTAAGACAGAGTGAAAGATAAAGCGATGCTTATGCCGCCGAATGCAAGACACCGAGTATCGAAACCCGATTTGTCTTTTCTGTCTATAATAAGTGCAACCGCACCCGCAAGAACGATAAGTGCCGCCGCAAATATATAAAGTGCCGCGCTGTTTAAATCCCATTGTCCTGCAGTATATAAGACTTCGCCTGTTTCTTCGTCGATTATCTCTCCGCTACCTTCGTAATAGCCGCCGCCTGCAATGTTGCCCGAATAGAACAGCGCAATAAGCACTACGGTCGCAATAAGCGCTATCGTACAGACTATACCCGTTATAATTCCCGCTTTTTTTACAAGAGCAGGTTTCTTTTTAGACAGTATAAATATAACGACAGTTCCTATAAGCATAAGGCAAAGGGTGATAAGGATTGGAACGAACACGTAAGGGATAATTTCTTTACTTACCCATTTTTCTTCCAGATACGCCGCATCGTAATGTTTGGAAATTTCCATTATTACAAGAGTAATGCCGAGTACAAGCGCGTAGATAAGGAACGCGATGCCCGCCGTTTTTGCGTACTTGGCAAAAGAATTTTTAGCCGTCAAATACACGACAAGTCCAGCAATTATGATTGCCCCGACGATGCCTACGGTTATCCATATCGCGTAAGGCTCAAACGCGTCTATGGCATAATTTGCCAAAAGATTGAAAAACATATAACACTCCTTTTATTCGCTTTTAAGCGTCAAAAACGCGCCCTTTACTTAAAAGGCGCGTTAAAACCGAAACTCTTTGCCGTTTCCTTCAAGAATTACCTTGCGGATTCAATGGTGTAATCTCAGCCTTGCGGCACCCATAGCGAATATTTAATTTTATCGTCTTAATGATAGCACCCGTAGACCTATATAGTCAAGCGTTTTAGAACGGGGGCGTAAAAAAATTTTAAGCGATTTTCCCATATCATTGACTAAATATTGCCGTTTATGTTAAAATATTTCTCGTAAAAAAGGGTGTAAAAGCCCTGAACGTAAGGAGAAAATTTATGAGTAATATTCGTCCTGAAAGTATGGAAAGGATAGTAAACAGGGCGCTTGCCAAAGCGTTTATCGAAGAACAGATAACGGAGATAAGAAATCAGGTCGGAAACGGCAAAGTGCTTTTGGCGCTGTCCGGCGGTGTGGATTCTTCCGTATGCGCCGCGCTGCTTATTAAAGCGATAGGCAAGCAACTCACCTGTATTCACGTAAACCACGGGCTTTTGAGAAAAGGCGAACCCGAACAGGTTATAAAGGTGTTCCGCGACGAAATGAACGCGAACTTAATCTACGTCGACGCGGTAGACCGCTTTTTGGATAAACTTGCTGGGGTAAGCGAGCCCGAAACCAAGCGCAAAATAATCGGCGCGGAGTTTATCAAAGTGTTCGAAGAAGAAGCGAGAAAGTTAAACGGCGTAAAATTCCTTGCGCAAGGCACTATCTATCCCGACATTTTAGAGAGCGAAAAGGGCGTAAAAGCCCATCACAACGTGGGCGGACTTCCCGAAGACCTTAAATTCGAACTCGTAGAACCCGGTAAACTGCTGTTTAAGGACGAAGTGAGAGTGGTGGGTAGAGAGTTGGGGCTTCCCGAAAGTATGGTAGACCGTCAACCGTTTCCCGGCCCCGGACTTGGCGTAAGATGCTTGGGCGCGATAACCCGCGACAGGCTGGAAGCGGTGAGAGAATCCGACGCTGTTTTGCGCGAAGAATTTGCGGCAAACGGTCTTAAGGGCAAAGTGTGGCAGTATTTTACCATCGTTCCCGACTTTAAATCGACGGGTATTTCGGACGGCAAGCGCACTTACGCCTATCCCGTTATAATCCGCGCGGTAAATACCAAGGACGCTATGCAAGCGACTATAGAAGAAATACCATATTCGGTGCTTCATAAAATAGTCGATAGGATATTGAAAGAAGTTAAGGGCGTAAACCGTGTGGTGTACGATTTAACGCCCAAGCCTGTCGGCACTATCGAGTGGGAATAAAAGGTGTAAAATGTCCAAATTTTTCGCATACCTTAACCGTATGAAATATATAAAGCGTTGGTCGCTTATGCGTTCTATCCGCGAAGAAAACATTATGGAACATAGCCAAGCCGTCGCGGTTATCGCGCACGCGCTTGCGCTTATCACCAACAAAATCTGCGGCGGGAACGTTGACGTAAATAAAACGGTGCTACTCGCGCAATATCACGAAGTAGGCGAAGTAATAACGGGCGATTTACCGACGCCCATTAAATATTTTAATCCAGAAATAAAGACGGCGTATAAAGACCTTGAAAAGGGCGCGTGCCTTCGCATACTTTCTATGCTGCCCGAAAATTTAAAAGACGAATACGAACAATATATTCTGCCCGACGAAAATTCGGAAGAATATAAACTCGTAAAGTACGCGGACAGGCTTTCTGCGTATCTTAAGTGCGTGGAAGAAGTTAAGGCGGGCAATGCGGAATTTAAAAAAGCCAAGACTTCTATAGGGAACGAACTTAAAAACTGCAAAAATCCCGCTATCGAATATTATCTTAAAGAATTCGCGCCCGCATACGAACTTACTCTCGACGAGTTGGATTAAGGGGCGTAAAAAGAGCGGTTTTGTGCAAATTATACAATACCGCTTTTTTAATTCATTAAAAATGACCATTGTAAAAACGCGGCGCGTAGGTTAAAATAATATAGTAAAAGAAAATCCGTTTTAATCGGATTATACAACGGAGGAAAATATGGCAAGTTTAAACTTAAAGAACATTTACAAAGTATACCCGTCGGGGGTTACCGCGGTATCTGACTTTAATCTTGATATCGAAGATAAAGAATTTATCGTATTCGTAGGACCTTCCGGCTGCGGTAAGTCGACTACGCTTCGTATGATAGCGGGCTTGGAAGAAATTTCTTCGGGCGAACTGTATATCGACGGAAATCTCGTAAACAACGTCGCGCCGAAAGACAGGGATATAGCGATGGTTTTCCAGAACTACGCTCTTTATCCGCACATGACCGTTTACGACAATATGGCGTTCGGTCTTAAACTGCGTAAAATGCCCAAAGCGCAGATC
>CAMORY010000009.1 GCA_946624395.1 uncultured Clostridia bacterium
AACGATAAACGCCCCCGCATGTAAGTATAACACGGTATTGCTTTTAAGAGTAATTTCATCGGCAAAATGCAGCCCCGCTTTATATTCGATTAAAGTATAACCGTCCGGCACTTCTACCTGCTCCGGCGGGCGAACGAAAACCGTATACGCCTTGTCGGGATTTCCGTAATCGTCGACTATTACGGTATAAGAACCGTATTTATCCACGGAAAATTTAATCGTATTACCGCTGACGATAGGCGTTATACCTAAATTTTGCGGTAGCACTATCGCCGTGGTTATGGGAAAGTTTGCCGTTATTTCCATTTCCACCGTGCCGCCGTCCGCGAACTTATCTTCTGAAACGTCCAAAAACGTTATGGAGTGCGGGCGCGTCAACGCTTCCGCGGTGGTTATCATATAAGTATACGCTTCTTTACCGTCCGCCTTTGCTGTATAATAAGCCGAAACCGCTATCGAACCTTCCGATGAAACCATACGGTTATTGCCTTCAATCTCAAAAGCGCTTAATTTTTCGCCCTCAAGCGTTTCTACGTAGTCCGTAAGATAAATTGAATTGACGTAGTTATTCTTTTTGCCTGTATTCGATTCTTTACAACTACCGCATGCAAACATCAAACAAACTCCTATCGTAAAAAAGATAACGGCTACAACTATCGACATCGTTTTCTTTTTCATATTTCCCCCCTTATCTTTGTAAAATACGGCAACTCTTCTAATTTGGTCGGCATTTCCACCGTTTTTTCGCCCGTAAAAATCTCGCCTGTGGGCTCGTATCTCCACACCCCCTGCGGTAAATAAATCTCTTTTACTTTTGCCCCTTCTTCCATTACGGGCGCAACCAGAATTTCATCGCCAAGCATAAATTGACCGTCGAAATCACTGCAATTTTCCGAATAAAACACCATAGGTCGCATAATCGGTTCTCCGAATTTTGCCGCGTTTTCCGCAAGGCAAACTATATACGGAGCGTACCGTTCGCGGATTTTAAGCATATTTCTTACGACAAGCGCCGTCTTTTTTGAATAGTTCCAGATGGGTTTACTGAACTGTATACACGGCATAAACGTCGCCGCTTGCATATACCTGATATTCAGTTCTTCGTTTTCTATAAGTTCCTTTTCAACGTCTTCGTACTGCCCGCCGCCGACCATGTCGGGACAACAGTAAGGGTATCCCGATATACTCATCAACAGCGCGCGCTTTATTATTCCGCCAAACCCGTTATCTTTTTCGTTCCAACTGTGAAACCTGTCGGCAATACGCTGTATTATCGGCAATCCGCCGCATTTACAAGTCGCCCTTAATTCGGAAATAGTATAATTCGCCCCGAACCTTCCGTACGCTTCAGACAGCCCGTTTGCCGTTCTGCCTTGTTCGGAAAAGGTTTCAAGCCCGTCGGCATAAAACCTTGCGTCCCCCCCGTCCATCTTAACGCCTTCTATGCCGTATAAGATTTTAAGCCGTTCTATTTTATCGAAAACCCACGCCCGTGCCGCAGGATTAGTAAAATCTATACACGCCGAACTTTCTTTCCACCAGTGCGCGATATAGGGCTTGCCGCCGCTTTTTATAAGCAGGTTTTTCTCCAACAACTCTTTATAAACGGGCGTGTCAACCGAAACGTAAGGGGTTATCCATAAAGAAACGAAAAAGCCCATTTTTTTCAATTCGTCAACCGTTGCTTTTGCGTCGGGGAATTTTTTTACGGAAAAATCAAATTGCCCCACGTAGTCCGTCCACGAATCGTCGATTATAAGTTCGCCTGTCGGAAGAGCGGCGTTAACTATATCTTTGGCGTAATTAAGCACTCCTTCGGCAGTCTGATTTTCGCCCAGCGCCATCCACGTACAATACTGCGGCATTGTAAACAGCCTTTTATCGGGCATTCTGCCGTCAAACTCAAAATATTTATCTTTGATATAAGAATACGCTCTATACGCGCTGCTTTTCGCCCCGAAATCTATCTCGCCCGAAAACTCAATTTCAATTATACCGTTTTTAACCTTCAACTTGAAATAATTTTCCGCATACACGTATCGTCCGAGACTACTTATCATTAAAGGGTTTATCTGATTATAATGTCCGTTAGTAAAAGTAATGTCTATTTCCGCTTTGCTGTTTTCACCGAACGGCATATATTCCGCAAAATCGGTAAAACCGCCAAACCACAACTCGCCTTTTTTTATTTTTATCTTCAATACTTTACCCATCAGCCCGTTTCCTTTTAATTAGTAAGAACAATATTGCCGCCGAAACCGCCGCAACCCCCAGCGCGCATGCGCCGCCGCTTGCATAAGAAGAACAACCGCCGCCGTTTTCAACTGTACGGGTTTTTGATACGTTTCCTACGTTCAGGACGTATATTTCGGAAGCAACGTTGCCCGAAGCGTCTTCAGTCCTTACAATGCAGTACCAAACGCCTTCCTTATCAAGCACAATCTCGCCCACGTGCGACACGAGTTTGCCGTCGGGGCTGAAAAGACGAACGGAATACTCCGTTTCCCCGTCGTGCGCGTCAATCGCGGTTATGTCGGGTAAAATATATTTGTCGCCCACTTTGAATTTTTCGGGAATCGAC
>CAMORY010000010.1 GCA_946624395.1 uncultured Clostridia bacterium
AAATTATTTCACTTTTATTTTATTGATAAAAAACCATATTTTCGGCATTTTTACCCTGTAGCGCGCCCCGCGCGCGGCAAACGCCGATTAAATTATTACTTTTCCGTCGAAAAACCCGTCAAAGAACCCGTTGGAGTTTGCCCCCGCCCGCTCGAACGCGCCGACAAGGCTTTCGGGCGTGGCGGTCTTATAAGCGTTCTCTTCGTAAAACCTTTTAAGCCCCGCAAAAAACTTTCCGTCGCCGACGGTCTGCCTTAAATAATCGAACATTATACACGCTTTTACGTAGGCGATATTGACGTATTCGTATTCGCTTGTATACTCCGGAATAGCGCGCGTCATAGTCGTATCGACCGCGCCCGCTATCTTATCGTACACCGAACAGTAAATTTTATAAGTCTGTTCGGCGGACTTTATAAGACTTTCGCGCGTGTAGCCGTAATCGGGGTGCGCTTCGTAAAACAGAACCACGGAATACTCGGCAAGCCCTTCGTCAATGAACGGGTGCTTTATTTCGTTATTGCCGACGACAGTCTGCCACCACTGATGCGCCGTTTCGTGAATTATAACTTCCCTGTACGCCGCACTCTCCAAATCCGCGCTTATATACGAAAGCGCCGTGAACTCCATACCACCCTGAATAAACGGCGTTTGCACTACCGAATAGGTTTCATACGGGTATTCCCCCCACTTATCACCGAAAAACTTTAACGCCTGCTTGGCGCAAAGTATAGATTTATCGGGCGTACCGTCCGAATAATAATAGTACAGGATTTCCGTGTCGCCAACTTTTTCGGTAAGCACCTGAAACTTTTCCGACAGCACCAGTGCGAACGAACGCGCGTTTTCTATTTTATAGCGGGAAATAATCTTTTCGCCGTCGGTTTTTTCGGAAACCTTTTCGCCGCTTGCCGCGGCAACGTACTTTTTATCGCGCGTAAAGTTTACCGTGTAGTCGGACGGGTCGCTGAAAAACGGGTCGCCGCTACCGTAATACACGCACTCGTAAAAACCGCCGCTTTCTATTCCGCAAAGAACGGGATAAAAGTTTGCAAGGTTTACGGTGTCGGCAGTTATGCCCGTGCGCGCTATCACTTTAGCAATATCCGCCGCAAAGTCTATCTCCACCGCGGCGCGCTCGTTCGGGAACACTTCTTTTTTAAGCGGCACGTACAGGATATTCATATCTTCGCCGCCTACCGAAAACTCGGTTTCTTCACCGTCGATTCTGACTGCGGAAATCTCCGCGCCGCCGAAACTGTCCCCCCACTTATACGCCTGATGATAGTACTGCGCGCTTATCGGCGAATACTTTGCACCCTTTCGGAAGGCGTTGGCGAATAGATTAAATTTAAGTTCCGTAAAAGAATTGTCGGTGGAATTGAAAAAACTAACTTTTTCCGTGCCTGACACCCTTTCGCCGTCGAACTCGCAGTCTATTTCGTACTTCGTGCGGTTGCCGCTTTGCCCGCAGCCGGAGAGCGGTACGTCGCAAAGCACGATAAGCAGCGACAATATAATCGAGAACGCAAATTTACGCATAAAAAACCCCGAATAAAGTATTTTTTAATACTCTATTCGGGAAAGTCTTTTATTATGCTTTTAAGCGTTCCTATTATTTTTCGTCCAAAGCAAGGTATCTTGACGGGTTTATGCTTTCGCCGTTTTCTATTACCTGAAAGTGCAGGTGCGCCCCTAAAGCCGATTCCTGACGGTTGCTGACAGACACTTCGCCGATTTTAGCACCCTGTCTTACCGTCTGCCCAACGAACACCCTGTCCCCGTCCGCAAGCGAATTATACACGGTATAAAGCCCGTCGCCGTGATTTACCGTTATGGTCGTGCCCGTTAAAAGCGAAGTGCTTACGTCCGATATAACCCCGTCGTACGCCGCGTAAACGTTAGCCCCTTCTTCGGCGAAAAAGTCTATCGCCTTATGCGCTTCGTATCTTTTAAGCGTAGAATTGTAGGCAAGCGTTTCGGTATAATCTTCAATCGCCGTCGCCGCGTCTACGGGCATAACGAACGTTATTATATTTACCACGGGTTCGTCGGGCGCGTCTACGGGCTCGTCAGGGGTGGTCGGCGCGTCGCCCGTTTCCTGCGTCTCGCTCTGTTCTTTTGCTGTGTCCGCGACTTTCAGCGACGCGGAACGGTTTACCATTATAAGCGTTATCGAAAGCCCTATCGCCAGAACGCACAGCGCAAGCACTATATACGCGGCGTTCCTTTTAAAAAAGCCCGATACAGATTTTTCACTTCTCATTTTTTATTCCTCCGAAATTTTATGGCTGAATTATTGCCTGAAAAATTTTTTATATACCTTATGCCGAAAAATTTTTATGCTTTTAATACCCGCCGAAAATCATAGGCGTGCCGAGTTTGTTTCTTTCCCCCGCGTGATAGTGAATATTCACCGCTTTGCCGTTTAAGTAAACTTTATATTTAAGCCGCGGCGAATAGGCGTAATAACTCGTTCCGTATTCCGTTTCTTCGCTGAATACGTGCGTTGCGGAAAAGTCGTCAAGTACCCGTTCGTAAGACACGTTTACGTAGCAACTTTCGCCCTTAATTCCGCTGAAAGACGCGTAATTTTTATCGGTGGCGCTGACGATATTTGCGCCGAAAGAACCTACGGACGTATACAGTTCAAACTCCGTCGCGTACGCGCCGAATACGGGCTTTTTGAAAGCGTACAGAGAATAAAAGCAAAAGCAGAACAGTATTGCGGAAAAAAGAAGAGCAGTCTTTTTAAACATAAAAAACCCCGTTAAAGTTTAACGGGATTATTGCCTTTTATTATCGCTTTTATACTTTGTTTTTATGCTGTTCGGAAAAAACCTGATTACAGGCGTTCGGCAAAGCCGCTTTCCCTTAATATCGTCATAAAATTAAAGACGTTCGGTAAATCTCCGCAACACTTTAACGCTTTTATGTAAGGCGAAAAGTTGTCGCAAAGCGTACCGCCCAAAGAAAGATATTTTTCTTTTATAATTTTAAGCGCCGCTTTTTGCGCGGTAAATTCCTTTTTAAACGAAGTTTTTACGCTATCCGTTTTCTTGCAACGCTTAATCTTTTCAATCTGTTTAATAAACCCTTTTAAGAACTCGCCGTCGTCTGATTTCGTAAGTCCAGAGAGTTCTTGCACGCGCTTATTGTAATCGGGCGTTTGAAAAACGTCGTTCAATTCTTCCGCACACAAAAGATAAAGCCCTAAAAGTTTATCTAAAAGAGCAAGCCGCACGCCGCCCGAAATATTAAAGCCCGCAAGACGTCTGAAACAATAGTCTGCGGAATTATATATAATAGCGCCGTCAGATGCAAGGTTTGCCGTTTCAATCTTTAACCCCGAAAGTAAAAGCGCTTCTTCGTCAGGTTCGGAAAACGCGTCAAGGACGGCGGTTTTAATAACGTCGTAAGCGGCTTTTTCAGGCTTGCCGCCGTATACCGCAAGGCGCGCCCTGTAATCGGATAACGCAGTTATATTACTCATTATAGATATATATTGTTCCGCTACCCCCGAAGTATTGTTTTGCGTAATATCGGGCAGTACTACGTGATACGCGCAGTCTACGGGGAAAAAATCTGCCCCGCCGCCGAGATAGAACGGTACTTTGGCGGGCAAAACGCCTTCGGTTTCAACCGTCCTTAACACCGTTATCACGGGAACTTTAAATATAGTAGCAAGGTACGCGGAAATATCGACAAGCCGCCTGTCAAAACACACTACCGCGCGCACGCCGTCAGGTACGCCTATTAAATCGAAAACGTTTTCAAGGTTAAGCGTAGCGTTTTCGGGCATAATAAAGTTAATGGGCTTTATTCCCGCGTTTTTAAGCCGCTCGGTAAAACCCTTGCCGCAAGCGTAAAAAGTTTCCTTCATAAAAAGGGCGGCAATTCTTGCGTACGGCGCAACTGAACAAACGACTTTAAGCGCGTCTTCGTCATAGAATTTTACGCGCGCGCCAAGGCTTAGCGTCGCCGCAATATTATTAAGTTTATCTGCCGTACACTCGTTCATAATCTTAATTATGGTATCAAATTCAAGAAAATCTGTCAAGTAAAGCGGTAAAAACTTGCCGTTTTAGGGGTTTTTCGGCAAAAATCTTAAAAACCCCTGTGATTTTAAGAATATTTCACTATAAAATAGGCAAAATTTTAAAATATCTATTGAAAATCTTTTTTCTTATGTTATAATAAA
>CAMORY010000011.1 GCA_946624395.1 uncultured Clostridia bacterium
CTTGCAACCGCGCTTTTTAAGCAACTTTATTGCGTCGCAAGCGCTGCCGCCTGTAGCCAGCATCGGGTCTACAACCATTACCACTTTACGGTCAATATTGGTCGGCAATTTGCAGTAGTACTCGTGCGGTTCTAACGTTTCTTCGTCGCGGTAAAGACCTATATGCCCTACTTTTGCCGCGGGGAAAAGCGTTAAAATCCCGTCAACCATACCGAGCCCCGCACGGAGTATCGGAACGATTGCTATCGAATTTTCTTTAACGACAATCTGCTTGGTTTTTTCAAGCGGCGTTTCCACTTCGATTTCCTGCGTGGGCACGTCCTTAAAACTTTCGTACGCCATAAGCGTTGCAAGTTCGCCTATTATTTCTCTGAACTGTTTAGTGTTCGTATTCTTATCCCTGATTATGGCAAGTTTATGTCTTATCAAGGGATGGTCCAAAATATGAACGTTCTTATATTCTTTCATTTTTGTTTACCTTATTCTTCGTCTTCTTTCTTTTCTTTCTTTTTACCGATAGAACAGAGTATGTTTGTAAGTATACCGAGTATCAGCGCGCAAGCGACTTCGGTTATAGTAATGTCGCCGAAGTTAAGCGTCATACCGCCTACGCCCGCGATAAGGATTACGGAAACTACGAACAGATTTCTGTTGTCGTTCAAATCAACTTTCTGTATCATCTTTAAGCCGGATACCGCGATGAAACCGTAAAGCGCTATGCAAACGCCGCCCATACAGCACGCGGGTATCGTGGAAAGGAACGCGGAGAACGGAGCGATGAACGATATCACAATCGCCATACAAGCGGTGTAGAATATCGTGATAACGGAAGCGTTGCCGGAAATCTCTACGCAGCCGACCGATTCACCGTAAGTGGTGTTGGGACATCCACCGAAGAACGCACCCGCCATAGAACCTACGCCGTCGCCTAAAAGCGTTCTGTGAAGTCCGGGTTTTTCAAGTAAATCTTTTCCGATTATGGACGAAAGGTTTTTGTGGTCTGCGATATGTTCCGCGAACACAACGAACGCTACGGGAATATACGCGACCGCGATAGTTCCGAGATACGCGCCGAAGTTTCCTACTTCGCCGTATTCATAGCCGCCCTTAAACGCGGTAAGGAAGGTAAAGTCGGGATACCATTGCATATTATCGAACGCCGTAAAGTTGATGACTTTAAGCGCGTCAGTATCGGTAGAGTTTCCGATAACCGTGAAGATAAGCGCAACGATATAGCCAGCTAAAATACCGATAACGAACGGTATCATTTTAAGCATTTTCTTGCCGTAAACCGAGCATGCGATAGTCGTACCCAAGGTTATAAGCCCGCAGATAAGCGCGATATAGGGCGAAGCGACGCTGTTATTCGCAACGTCTTTTACGCTTCCGCTGAACAAGTCGCCGATAGCGTTGCCCGCGAGCGAAAGTCCGATAATCGCAACCGTAGGTCCGATAACGACCGCAGGCATAAGTTTGTTTATCCAGCCCGTTCCGACGAATTTAACGACAAGCGCTATTGCGACGTATACAAGACCGGCAAGCGCCGCGCCGATTATAAGTCCCAAATACCCAAGCGACATAGAAACGCCGCCCGCAAAAGCCGCCGCCATCGAGCCAAGGAAAGCGAACGAACTGCCGAGGAACACGGGGCTTTTGAATTTCGTAAACAGCAAGTATACGAGAGTTCCCACGCCCGCGCCGAACAGCGCGGCAGACGCCGACATATCCGCACCGGTCGTATTGTTTACTATCGCGGGAACTGCAATAGTTGCCGCCATGATAGCGAGCAGTTGTTGAAGAGCAAACACGAGCGCCTGCGGCAACTTCGGCTTGTCTTCTACCTGATAGGTAAGATTAACACCTTTGTTCATATGTATATCCTCCAAAAAATTATTTCTTAAACAGCAACCGTTTTTTTCTAAAAAAAAGGAAACCTTGTTCGGGTTTCCTAAAAAACAAAACGATTTAAAGAAGAAGAGTTTAAAGAATAAAACGGCTTTAACAACGAGTATTTAATCTTATAACAACCGAGTGCCATTACCGTCCGCTCCTTTAATTTTCTCGTTGATTATATCATAACGGGCGCGCCTATGGCAAGCGTTTTTTAAAAAAATTTTTTAAAATTTTTGAAACCCAAAGTTTTTGCCGTTTATATTATGTTTTATATTATTATATACAAATTATTCTTATTTAAATGTTGACAACCACAATATATTGTGCTAAACTTTGTAAGTAAACTATATAGGGAGAAAAGCGGATTTGGAAAAGAACGTTGCGTTTCGTATCAAAAACTCCAAACCGTTTTACTTTGCCGATTTAATAGTTTATCTTTGCGTCGCCGTAATAATAATCACCGCGTTTATCGCGGTTTCGCTCGGCGGCGAAAGCGCTACCGCAACGGGCTTTTCGGTATTATACGACAATAAAGTCGCCGCGGAATACCGCTTTTCGGACGGGAAATTTACCGTCAAAGCGGGCTACGAAATATATTTTGCCATAGAAGAAAACGGCGTGTACTTCTACCCCGACGGAGAAAATAACGGGCATTATAACCTTATAGTGTTCGATAAAGAAAACAAACGGGCAAAAATTACCGAATCCACCTGCGCGGGACACGATTGCGAAGCGCAGTCCGTTTCAGATAGCGGCGGGTTTATCTATTGCGCCCCGCATAAACTAAAAATAATCCCCGCGGGGCTATCTGACCCCGTGTCGGGATAGGGGTGCGTAAAATGAACCGTTTAAGAAAAATAGTAATAAGCGGCGTACTTTCCGCCCTTGCGCTTATCGCGTTTATGCTGGAAAATTTGTTCCCGCCCCTGTTTATCGTCGGCGGGCGGATAGGAATAGCCAACTTTTTCGTGCTGATTGCGGGAATTTGCGCGGGGTTTTGGTACGGGCTATCCGCGATTATAATAAAAGCGGTGCTCGGCAGTATCTTTGCGGGCAACTTCGGCGCGATACTATATTCTCTGCCCGCGGGGGTAATCGCCTATTGTGCGCAAATGCTTATAATTTTCTACGCGCCGAAAGTCAGCGTTATAGCGGCTTCCGTATTCGGCGCGGTAATAAACGCCTGCGTGCAGAACGCCGCGTTCTGTCTTATAACCGCAACGCCCGAATATTTTGCCTATATGCCCTACCTTGCGCTTATCGGAATGTTGGGCGGCGCTATTGTCGGCGCGGCGGTATTCTTAACCATAAAATATTTGCCCGAAAGGGTTTTAAATAAATATTATAAGGAGCAGAAAATTGAGCGTAATTAAACCAAGATTTTTTCCGTACGGCACGAAAATTCACGGCACTAAACTCACCCAAGACTGTCCTACGGAAACGATGCCCGAACCGAGTAAAGTTTATATCTCGGTAAGCCAGCATATCGGCGCGCCCGCAATCCCTGTCGTAAATATCGGCGACAAGGTGAAAAAAGGCACGCTTATTGCCGAAGCTTCTGGCGCGATTTCCGCAAACGTGTACTCTTCGGTTTCGGGTACTGTTTCGGACATATGCGATATAGTAAACGGGCTTAACCAAAAACAAAAGCACATAGTCATCGAAAACGATTTTTCGGGCGAACAGGAGTTTTTGCCACCGCTTTCCGATTTCGAACCGCAGACGCTTGTCGACCGCATACGCCTTGCGGGTATAGTAGGCTTGGGCGGCGCGGGTTTTCCGACTGCGGCAAAACTAACGCCTAAAACACAGCTTGACACGCTTATTATAAACGGTGCGGAGTGCGAACCGTACCTTACCTGCGACTATCGGCTTATGATGGAACGCACGCAAGAGATATACAAGGGCATTAAATACGTTGCGCGCGCGCTAAAGGTAAGCAGGATAATAATCGGTATAGAATTAAACAAGCCGCTTGCAATAAAAGCCTTTTCGGAATTTTCCGACTTAAGTGTGGTCGCGCTTAAAAAGCAATACCCTATGGGTTCGGAAAAACATCTTATATACGTCTGCACGGGCAGAAAAGTGCCGACGGGTAAAATGCCGTTCGACGTAGGCTGTTGTGTTCAGAACATAAAAACCGTACTCGCGGCTTTTAACGCTATAGAAAACAACGCGCCGCTTACCGAAGCGTACATAACCGTCAGCGGACACGGCGTTAAAAACCCCAAAAACCTGAAAGTCGCTTTGGGCACGCCCTTTTCAGAACTGATTGAGTTCTGCGGCGGAAGAACGGAAAACGCAAACAAAATAGTTGCGGGCGGACCTATGATGGGTAAAGCGCTCGTTAATCTTAATCAATACGTACGGAAAACCGATTCGGGGCTATTATGCCTTAATAAAACCGAAACTTCTTTAGACGCGCCGTCAAACTGCATAAACTGCGGCTTGTGCGCAAGAAAGTGCCCTATGCGGCTTATGCCTATGTATATAGAGAGTTTCGCACTCGCGGGGAATTTTAAAGAGGCGGAACGCTACGGCGCGATGAACTGCGTGGAATGCGGGCTTTGCGCTTACAACTGCCCCGCCAGACGAGCGTTGGTACAAAGCATTTCAATGGCTAAAGCAAAAATAAAGGAGATGAAAAATGGAAAATAATTTGATTTACTCTTCTTCTCCGCACGTAAAAACCAAAAGAACCACCCGCAGTATAATGATAGACGTGTGTATCGCCCTTATCCCCGCAACGGTTATGGGAACGATTTATTTCGGGGCTTACGCGCTTCTTCTCGTCGCGCTCGCAGTGGTTGCTGCGGTGTTCGGCGAATATCTTTACCTTTTAATAATGAAAAAGCCTTTTCGCGAAATAACGCGGGAATTCGACTTTTCGTCGGTAGTGTCGGGTATGCTGATAGGTCTTACTATCGGCACGAATTATCCTGTATACACGCCGATTTTCGGAAGTCTGTTCGCCGTAATCGTCGTAAAAATGCTGTTCGGCGGCACGGGCAAAAACGTAGTGAACCCCGCAATAGCCGGCAGGGCGTTTATATTCATTTCCTTTCAATGGGCTGTGGGCGCGTGGCTATTACCTAACATAGGCAGCGTGTACGGCGAAACGGTGGCTACTTCCGCAACGGCGGTAGTCGACGTATCCAAAGGCACAGTACCCGCGCTTTCCGCTCTCGATATGCTGCTCGGTACGGGTATGCAGGGCTGTATCGGCGAAACGTGCAAGTTGGCGCTGCTTGCGGGCGGAATTTATCTCGCCGCAAGAAAGGTTATAAACGTTATTTTCCCGCTTATCTACATAGCCGTCGCGGGACTTACGACGACGATAATAGGTGGGTTCGATGTTGCGCTGTTTTTACCGGCAATCCTTTCGGGCGGACTTATAATCGGCGCGATTTTTATGGCGACCGATTACACCACCACCCCGAACACAAGGCTTGGCAACGTAATCTATTTTATCGCGCTGGGTATCCTTACCGCCGTATTAAGGTACGCGACTAATATGGAAACCGTTTCTTTTGCGATACTGTTGATGAATTTAACCGTACCGCTTATAGACAAATTTATAATACAAAAGCCGTTCGGCTATAAAAAACAAATTAAATCCAAGGGGGAAAACAAATGAGTTTTATAAAAACCACCTGGTTTAAATGTATTGTCTGTTTGCTTTCGATTGCGGTTATATCGGGCGCTTCACTCTCTATTCTTAATAACGTTTTAGCCGTTTCCCCCGAAATGAGAACGGCAAGGGCAATCAAAAAGATTTACGGCGAAGAAAAGGAATATTCGGTTGTTTTGGATATCGACAGCAATGACGACACCAAAAACGCCCCTATCGAATACGAGGGTGTCGGTAGCGTAAACAAGGTTTACGAAGTCGGTTCGGATATACTGTTTCAGACGACGGGCTATCAGGGCTATAAAAACGGCACTATAACCCTTTGGATACAGACGTCGCAAACGGACAACACCTATTCGATAAACAAAGTAATTTTGGAAAAATACGAAAAGCAAACGCTTATGAGTAAACTTTCGGGCGACTTTTACGGCGGATTTAAACTCGTCGACGCGACCGAAGCGTATAATAACGGCGAACTTTTTACCGCAACGGAAAAGACTGCTGACAACTACAACCCCGTATCGGGCGCGACCTATTCCGCAACGGCGGCGGCAAACGCGGTCAACTGCGTTTTTAAATATTTAGGGGTCGAAAGATAATGAAAACCGATTTTAAGAAAATTGCAAAAGACGGTATTATTTCGTCTAACCCGACGTTAAAACTCGTACTCGGCACTTGCCCCACCTTGGCTTTAACCACCGCGGCTATGAACGGTATCGGTATGGGGCTTGCGGTCTCCTTCGTGCTTATTTTCAGCAACGTTATAATTTCGCTTTTAAGAAAGGCAATACCAAAAGAAGTGCGTATCCCTGCGTTTATACTTATAATCGCTACTTTTGTAACCATAGTCAGGCTTGCACTCGATTACTTCTTGCCGGATATTTACGAAAGTTTAGGGCTGTATCTACCGCTTATCGTCGTCAACTGTATAATCCTTGCGCGGGCGGAAAGTTTCGCAAGCAAAAACGGAGTTTTGGCGTCGGCGGCGGACGGGCTGTTTATGGGGCTTGGTTTCACCCTTGCTTTAACGCTTATGGGCGCGGTAAGGGAGATTTTAGGCGCGGGCGCGATATTCGGTCATAAACTGTGGGATTTCTCCATCGGCTTTTTCTCGTCCAGCGCGGGCGCGTTCTTTACATACGCGATGTTTATAGCGCTGTTTGCGCTAATCACCGATAAAATTTCCGAAAAGACCAAACTCAAAAAGATAAAAGCCGAAGAAAAAGACTTCTGCGGCGAAACAAAGGAGATTGCGTAATATGGGACAGTTCTTAATGATTATAATTTCCGCGGTGTTTATAAATAACTTCGTAGTAGTTCAGTTTTTGGGGATTTGTCCGTTTTTGGGCGTCAGCAAAGATTTTAAATCCGCACTCGGTATGGGGATTGCGGTATGCTTCGTAATGACTTTGACCTGCCTTATCACCTACCCCGTGTATATGTATATTTTAGTGCCTTTGGGACTTGAATTTATGGAAATAATAGTATTTATTTTCATAATTGCGTCTATCGTGCAGATGATAGAAATGGTGTTAAAACGCTTTTCGCCCACACTTTATAACGCTATGGGAATTTACCTTCCGCTTATTACCACTAACTGCGCCGTTTTAGGCGCTGCCGAACTTGTAATAGACGGCGGGCAGATGGCTTCTCTTTTAGGCATAACGGCGGCGGAAATGAATATGGGCTACGCGGTGCTTTACGGGCTGTTCGCAGGCGTAGGGTTTACGCTTGCAATAGTTTTAATGAGCGGGCTGCGCGAAAAAATAGCACGCGCCAACGTACCCAAGCGATTAAAGGGCTTTCCTATCGCTATGATAACGGCATGCTTTATAGCGATGGCGTTCTACGTATTTACGCTTATATAGGGGGCAAAATATGAATAACTTACTTGACGCAATAAATTTTACCACTCTTTTTACTGTAATCGGAATAGTCGCGGCGATAGCGATATTATTCGCGGCGCTTATAGTGCTTGTTTCACGCCTTACGGCGGTTAAAACCGACGAGAAAGAAGAAAAAATAAAAGACTTGCTTGCGGGCGCTAACTGCGGCGGCTGCGGGTACGCGGGTTGCGCGGATTTCGCTAAAGCGGTATTAGAAGGCAAAGCGGATTTTTCCGTCTGCGGCCCTACGAGTAAAGAAAACAAAGCGCAAATTGCGGCGATTTTGGGAAAGACGGTGGACGTAGGCGAAGACAAGGCGGCGTTCGTGCATTGTAATGGCGGCGTGTGCGGCGCGGATAAATTCGATTACGTCGGCAATAAAGGTTGCGACTTTAAGTGCGTTGTCGGCGGCGGGAATAAGGTTTGCCCGTTCGGCTGTCTTGGCGACGGAAATTGCGTTTCCGTCTGCGATTACGGCGCTATACGGGTTATAAACGGCGTGGCAGTAGTCGACAAGGGAAAATGCGTTGCCTGCGGTAAATGCGTTAAAGCCTGCCCAAAACACCTTATAGAACTGCTACCGAAAAATATTAAGGTGTTTATCGCCTGTTCTTCCCTGTTAAAGGGCAAAGACGTTTTATCGGCGTGCAAAAACGGTTGTATCGGTTGCGGGCTTTGCGCAAAATCCTGCCCAGAAACCGCTATAGAAATGATTGATAATCTGCCGAAAATAGATTACGCTAAATGCACGGGCTGTTTGACTTGCGTTAGTAAGTGCCCCATAAAGTGCATACACGAAGTAAAATAATTTAATTTGATTTAAAATGTTTCGCCCGCCGCGGAAAATTCC
>CAMORY010000012.1 GCA_946624395.1 uncultured Clostridia bacterium
CGTTTTCGACGTTAGGTCCGCCGGGGTATTTTAAGCCTAAAATACGCGCGACCTTATCAAACGCTTCGCCCACGGCGTCGTCAACCGTCTGCCCCAAAACTTTTAAATCGTAATAATTTTCTACTTTAACTATCGCCGTATGTCCGCCGCTTGCCAAAATCGTAATAAAGGGCGGCTGTAAATTTTTATCCGCTAAATACGCGGCGGCAACGTGCCCCCTTATATGGCTTACGGGAATAAGCGGGATATTATAAGCATACGCAAGCGCTTTTGCAAAAGACACGCCGACAAGAAGCGCACCCAAAAGCCCCGCTCCCTTGGTGATTGCAATCGCGTCTATATCGGACATTTTAAGCCCCGCGTTTTTAAGCGCGTTTTCTGTTGCCGTATAAATTGCTTCGGTATGCGCGCGAGAAGCAATTTCCGGCACTACGCCGCCGAATTTTGAGTGCTCAAAAGCGGAACTTATAATTTCGTCCGCCAAAACTTCCCTGCCGCCCCTTGTGATAGCGACCGCCGTTTCGTCGCACGAGGTTTCTATCCCTAAAATTATCGGCTTGTCCTTAACGGGCAAGCCCTTTATTATTTCGTCGTATTTCATTGTGATTTTTTAAGATAGTCGTTGATAAATCCCTGAATATTGCCGTTCATAACCGAGTTGACGTCGGGATTTTCATAACCCGTTCTGTGGTCTTTGACGAGAGTATACGGGCAGAACACATAACTCCTTATCTGACTGCCCCACTCGATTTTTTTAATTTCGCCCTTGATATCCTGGTCGCGCTCAAGCCGCTCCGCTTCGCGCTTTTCCAAGAGTTTACTTATAAGCATACGCATAGCCATTTCACGGTTCTGCGTCTGGCTGCGTTCGTTCTGGCAGGAAACGACTATACCCGTAGGCAAGTGCGTTATACGTATTGCCGAATCGGTTTTGTTTATGTGCTGACCCCCCGCCCCGCTCGAACGGAAAGTATCTATCCGCAGTTCTTCGGGGTTTACCTTAATTTCTTCGTCGTCGATTATCTCCGGCATAACTTCTATTGACGCAAAAGACGTATGCCGCCTTTTGTTTGCGTCGAACGGTGAAATTCTGACAAGTCTGTGCACGCCCTTTTCGGCTTTAAGATAGCCGTAAGCGTAGTCGCCTTCTACCTTAAAAGAAACGCTTTTAATCCCCGCTTCGTCGCCGTCTAATCTATCGAGTTCTGTTAGCGTATAGCCGTTTTTTTGGCAATAGCAGATATACATACGGTAAAGCATTTCCGTCCAGTCGCAGGCCTCCGTTCCGCCCGCGCCCGCATGGAGCGAGAGTATGGCGTTTAAGTTATCGTATTTACCGGAAAGAAGCGACTTTAAGCGGATATCTTCTATCATATCTTCCGCTTTTTTCAAGTCCGTTTCGATTTCCGCCAGCACGCTTTCGTCGTTTTCTTCTTCGGCGAGTTCGATTAAAACTTCCGCGTCGTCGACGATTTTTTCCGCGTCCGAAAATGCGGAAATTTTATTAGACAGTGCGGCAATTTCTTTTGAAATCTGCTGCGCCTTTTCTAAATTCATAAAAATTTCCGGTTGTTCGGACTGCGCCTGCTTTTCTTTTAACTCCGTCTTTAACTTATCGACGTCAAAGAGAGTGCCCTGCTTCCGTTAAAAGAAGCCTTAATTCCTTTATCTTTATTTTAAAATCTTCTATATTCATAACAATCCTTTACAAGTATCTGAAATTATATTTTTTAACTTTTCTTTATCGTCCACGTCGTGAACTGAATACATAGGCTTTGCGCCGGAATATGGCAACGCACTGTCTAAACCGTACTTTTTATTCGTAGCGGTAATTTTAACGAGCAGTCTGTTATCGTATATTCCGCCGAACAGCACCCCGTCTTTATACAAAAGGTATTCTCCCATCATAGGCTTAACGGTTATATTGTCCGCAAGATTTAATTGTTCTAAAATAAAGTCTTTATATATTTTTGACGTAGCCATGTGCTTTTATTTTTTCCACCGCTTTAAGGTCGGAAACACTGCCGAACAGTATTCTTTCATCTGTTCGTTGGTCATACCCGCCTGCTCGCCGAACTGCGAACACATTTCGATAAATTCTTCCATAGATACTTTATGAAAAAACTCGCCTTTATCGTAGCAATATTTGCAATAGTCGTGATTTATACTGCCGTCTTTATTAGTTCCTAAAAGGTCATCGGAAGTTAGCGGCATAGCGCAACTTTGACAAATTTTATTTTCCATATTACCACCGTCATTTTATAAGTTTACTTAACGCGTTGGCGTTCAATATCGTGTTTGAAATAAATTTACCTTTATAAAAATTAGCCCAGTTATTAAATACGCAAGGTGCGTTTTTCGCCTTTTCAAGCGTGTCGATTTTAACGAAATTCAATGTTATATCGTTTTCTTTTGCATAATCCGAAAGTTCTTTCACTTCGTAAAGCACATAAGGACATTCGTGGCTATAGTAAACGGTAAAATTTTTATCGTCTATCGCCATTTTTTTCACACTCTCGGTAAAGCAAGGTGTTGCACTTTCGTCAAAACTTAAACATAATAATTCGTAGTCTTCTACATTGTCAACTGCTTTAAAGTCGAAATGCTCAAAAAATTTTTTATCACCAATAAAAGGTTTTTTCTTTTTAGTAACAACGGTACAAATACCGCTTTTACCACTTCGTTTTGCGTCGTTTATTGCGTATTCCAAAAGTTCGCGCGCTATTCCTTTACCCTTAAAACTGCCCGCTACCCATAAACAATAAATATATAGATAATTTTTCCCTTCTATCGGCGTCCATGCCGTTTCTATCGGTTCGTATTCGATAAAAATTTTACCGCGGGCGTTGAGTTTGCGGAAAACATGCCCATCTTTTAATTTGCTCTTTATCCACTCTTTTTTGCAGTTTACGCCATCTTGATGTTTTGGGTCGCCGATGGCGCAACAGATATGTTCGTCCGCTATATTATCCGAACCTAAATTTATATACTCGTTCATTTTATTTATCCTTTCCGCAACAATTCTTATATTTCTTGCCAGAACCGCACGGACACGGATCATTTCTGCCGATGGACTGCTTTGCTTTGCGCGTAAAGTTAGTAGTGCTGCCTTCCTTATTAGATATAAGATCTTTCTTTTCTTCTTTCGCTATACTCGGCACTTTGCGAAGTTCCGCTTTTAATAGTAGCGTAATAGTATCGTCCTGAATAGCGGCGGTTAAATCTTCAAACATCTCGAACCCTTCTTTCTTATACTCGATAACGGAGTCGACGTTGCCGGAACCGCCGAGCGATATGCCTTTACGCAGCTGGTGCATAG
>CAMORY010000013.1 GCA_946624395.1 uncultured Clostridia bacterium
CGCCTGCATATTCGTTTCAGTACTCTTTGCAATTGCCTTTTTCGGGGGCACTAACTCTATCATAGGCAGTTGCGCCGTACTTGAAACCAGCCCGCCTAAAGAAGTTTTTATCCCCGGGGCGATAACGCCGCCTATAAGCGCACCGCTTGCGTCCACCACGTTGAAAGTAGTCGCCGTGCCGAAGTCTATAACTATCACGGGCCCGCCGTATTTTTTGTACGCGGCAACGCTGTTGACTATTCTGTCCGCGCCCACTTCCTTTGGATTTTCCACCTTTACGTTCAAGCCGGTTTTAATCCCCGGCCCTACCATAAGGGGCGAAATCCCGAAAAAGTATTCGCACATATGGCATATGGTATAATTAAGCGTCGGTATTACCGAAGACACGATAATCCCGTCTATATCCGTTTTATTTATGCCCGAATTAGCAATAAGGTTTACGAGAACCGAGCCGTATTCGTCGGCAGTTCTCGAAATTCTGGACGAAACCCTGAAAGACGCGAGCATGTTATCGTCTTTCCACACGCCGTATTTGATGTTTGTATTACCTACGTCTATAACTAAAAGCATTATTCTTCGTCCTTATCGTTCTTTTCCGTCGTCGTTTCTTGCGCCGCGGAAGTCCGATTGTTTTTTGAAAACAACGTGCTATCGACTACGTTTATAACCCTGTAAAGCGCCGGCGCAACTATAACGTTAAGCGCAAACTCGAACACGAAATTCAGCCCGACGAATACGAGAACTATCGTCGCAAACGCGTTTGCGCCTTCAGCTATAAACCCGAACTCGCGTAGCGACGGAATTATGCAGAGCATACCTAAAATAAATATTCCCGAATTGATTACGGGGACTATGCCCGAAGCAATTACGGTTGCGGCAAACCCGTTATATCTTTTTATCCACTTGAACAGCAACGCGCTGACAGCGCCCGCCGCCGCAGTCTTTACTATACACACGAGCGATATAACTACGGGGTCTGAAGCAAACAGCACGTTGGTAAACCCGTCCGCACCCAAAACGCCGCAATTAAGTAAAATTATAAGCCCCGTAATAGCGCCGAGCGCCGTTCCGTACCAAACGCCCAACAAAATAGCGGCAAGCACTATAGGTATAAGCGAAAAGTTGAGAGTAAGAATACCGATTTTGACGGTGTTGCCCAAAAGTTGCAAAACCAAAGTCAGAGCCGTTAAAACGGCAAAGTAAGTGAGTTTTTTCGCCTGCGAAAAAGTTTGCATATTAAATTGTACCTCCAATCAAATTTTCCGTAATAAGGAAATATCTGTTGTAGGAATATTTTAGCACAATTTAAACGGATAGTGCAAACAAAATAACGCCGAATAGCACATTTTTTTAAGTCTGAACAGTATATTGATAATAGAAACTACCGCCACAAAAAAATATACATAGGCGGAATATGCGTTTACTTTGGAGGTAAATTATGAACGGATGCTTCGATTTTTTCGGAAATAACTGCTGCTTGTGGATTCTTATCATATTATTGATAATTCTTCTCGCAAAAAACGGTTGTCTTAACGGAATCTTCAACAGTTGCTACTGTCTGCCGATAGCCCTTTTACTCGTATGCTTCTGCACGAAGAGCAACGGTTTCGGTAATCTTTTCGGCGGCGGCTGCAAATAATATTACGCCGAAAAACTAAAAAGTCTTTCCGCTCACAACGAAAGCGGAAAGACTTTTTTTACTGCTTTTTATCTTTTTTAAGTTGCGGTATATCGACGAAAGCGAGTTCGTTTATGCGTTTAAGCACTTTTTCCGTAAGGGCGTTCCTGTCGAAAGTATCGCCGCGGAAAACGGAATATTTTACGGGGTTATCCACTACGCACACGCGCTTTTTCTTGTGGTAATAGCAACACGCCACGGGCACGTCCCTGCCCTTTTTGTAAAGTCTTTCGCAAAGCACGGCAAACCCGCCGAATACGAACTTTAACTGTTCGAAATAACCTTGCGACGAGTCTTCGGGAAAGATAACTATACTTAAACCTTTATCGAGCGTTTCCGCACTTTCGCGCATAGTTTCTTTAAGCCGCACGTCGGGATAGGTGGGAATAACCGTGTTCCCGCTGTAATACCACGTCGCCAAAGGCGAAAGCAAAAACCCTAAAAGTTTGCATCTGAAATTACTGTAATTCGGGTGCTTCTGTTTCAAAAATATTTTGGTGTAATACTCTTTTACCGATTTATACCCCTTGGTCATCTGGTAAGTGCCCCACATACGTAAAGGCTCATTCATAAACGCTTCGAATCCAAACGGCGCGGAAACGCCCGCGTGGTTGGATAAAAGAACCGACGGTTCGGTTATTTTGTCGCCAAGATAGACGAATTTCGTCCGCGGGGTAAACAATTTTACCAAGCCGACTAAAAGTCGGAATCTTATCTTTCTTATCTTTTTGCCGTTTATAACAAGTTTTTTCATCTGCACCGTCAAAGCCGTTAGGTCTACTCTAAACCGCGCGCCTTTCTTTTAAGCCGTGTTTCGGTATCCAAGGTCTTTTTCCTTATCCTTATATTTTTTGGCGTGATTTCCAAAAGTTCGTCGTCGCCGATAAACTCCATCGCTTCTTCTAAACTCATAATTTTGGGCGTTTCAAGACGCAGCGCGTCGTCAGAACCCGACGCACGGGTATTCGTCAAGTGCTTTTTCTTGCATACGTTGACGGAAATATCTTCGTTTTTCGGCGAAACGCCTACGACCATACCTTCGTAAACTTGTACGCCTGCGCCTATAAACAACTGACCGCGCCCCTGCGCGTTGAAAAGCCCGTAAGTTACCGCTTCGCCCGTTTCGAACGCGACCAAAGAACCCGTCGTGCGGCGCTCTATTTCGCCCTTATACTCTTCGTAGCCGTAGAAAATAGTGTTAAACACGCCTTCGCCGCGCGTTTCGGTTAAAAACTGACTTTTGTACCCGAAAAGCCCGCGCGCCGGCACTTTAAATTCCAGACGGATACGGCTGCCTATATTTTCCATCTGTAAAAGTTCGCCTTTACGAACGCCCATACTCGAAAACACCGCGCCCGTCTTATCTTCGGGAACGTCCACGACCAGCCGCTCCATCGGCTCTAAAAGCACGCCGTTTTCTTCCTTGTACATAACCTTGGGCGCGCCGACCTGAAATTCGTAGCCGCCCCTGCGCATAGTTTCTATTAAGATAGAAAGGTGCATTTCGCCCCTGCCGCACACGCGGTAGGAATCTGCGGAGTCGGTTTCTTCTACGCGAAGCGACACGTCTTTAAGCATTTCGCGGAACAGTCTGTCGCGCAAATGTCTGGTCGTGACAAATTTACCTTCTTTACCCGCAAACGGGCTGTCGTTGACCGAAAAGGTCATTTCCACGGTGGGTTCTGAAATCTTTACGAACGGCACGGGTTCTACGGCACTCGGGGTGCAAATGGTATCGCCTATCGAAATATTTTCTATACCGCTTACGCAGACTATATCGCCAGCCTTGGCGCTGTCTACCGCCACGCGCTCTAACCCTTCTATCTGGAATATGCTTACGAGTTTGCCGCGCAACTCTTTACCTTTTACGTTAAAATTGCACGTTTCCACTTCCTGATTGACAAAGGCTTTGCCGCGCTCTATCCTGCCGATGCCTATTCTTCCCACGTACTCGTTGTAGTCGATTGACGACACGAGCATCTGTAGCGGTCCGTCTTCGTCGACTTCCTGCGGCTCGAAATGGTTTATGATTGCGTCGAACAAGGGCTTTAAGTCCGTGCCCTGTTTATTGCAGTCGAGAGAAGCCGTACCCGCGCGCCCCGAACAGAAAATTATGGGGCTGTCTATCTGGTCGTCGGTGGCGTTCAAATCGAATAAGAGTTCTAATATCTCGTCCTGCACTTCGGAAAGCCGCGCGTCCGGTCTATCGATTTTATTTACCACGATTATAAGTTTATGGTTGAGTTCTAATGCCTTTTGCATAACGAAACGCGTCTGCGGCATAGGCCCTTCACACGCGTCGACAAGCACTAAAACGCCGTTTACCATTTTTAAAACGCGTTCCACTTCGCCGCCGAAGTCCGCGTGCCCGGGGGTATCGACTATATTTATTTTAACACCTTCGTAGAATACCGAAGTGTTTTTTGCGAGTATCGTAATGCCGCGTTCCCGCTCAAGGTCGCCCGAATCCATTACCCTGTCCGCAACTTCCTGATTTGCGCGGAATACACCGCCCTGCTTTAACATTTCGTTTACAAGCGTAGTTTTGCCATGGTCAACGTGCGCGATAATCGCCACGTTCCTTACGTCAGTCCTTTTCACCGTCTTAAACCTGTACCTTTCAGTTCTTCAACCTTTTCCCCTGTCAATCGTCCCGCCTACCGAGCGCAAAAAGCAGCGCTATAAGCGTTTTTGAATCCTTTATTTCTCCGCTTTCAATCATCTTCTGTAAACGCGGCTTTTCTATCCACTCCGCACTCAAGAACTCGTCTTCGTCGAGATGCGTAGCGCTTTCGGTAAGCCCCGTAGCCCTGTAAATGCGTATTATTTCCGAAGTATACCCCGGAGACGGGTACACGCTGAATAGAAGTTCCATCTTCTCCGCTTTTATACCGCCTTCTTCTTCAAGTTCGCGGAAAGCGGTATCAATCGGATTTTCGCCCTCGTTCACCTTGCCCGCGGGGATTTCCCAAATCTCTTCCTTATACGCGTAGCGGAACTGTTTTACCATCAGAATTTTATCTTCTTTCTCGCATAAAATCGCGCTACCGCCGCTATGCTCTATTATTTCACGCACGCCCGTATTTCCGTCGGGAAGAGACACTTTGTCCTTTCGCAAATTAAGAATACGCCCGCTGTATATAACGTTTTTTTCAAGCGTTTTTTCTTCAAAGTCCATTAAGCACGTCCTTTAAGTATTTTTTAACTTTCTTTAAGCGCCCGAAAAACATAAGTTTTTTGGATTTAACCGCGTACTTGTACGCTAAAAAGGCGTAAATAACGCTGTCTTTATCGTTAGATTCCAGCGCGTTTGCAAACATATCTATTATTAAAACCAACTCTTCTTTCGTTTCGGCTTTAAGGCGCGACTTTTTGACTTTAGTTTTGTCCTTAAGCAGTAGCGCGCGTATAGCCTTAACGCTTTCGCCGTACGCCTTTTCGGAAAGTTCTTTTTCCTTTCTCTGCTCTTCGGCGTGGGCAATCTCCTGCTTGCGCTTACGCTCTTCTTCTTCGGTAAACGCTTCCACGGGGTCTTGCAGTTTGCCGTCTATCACGCTTTCCATAAGCATTTTGACCGAGTTTTTAAAGGGCTTTATCATAGAATTCAAAAAAGCCGTATACCCCGCGGAAAAACTGCCGTCTTCGTAAAAATACTTGTTGATAAACTGTGCGAAATCTATGCGTTTCGCGTCGATATCCACAAGCACGCTGAAGATAAACGCTAAAAGTTCGCGAGATGTCGGCGGCAACACGAATTCCCCCTTGTCTTCCGCAAGATACTTGCTTTTAACTAAATACTTTTTCTGCGCAGCCGCATAATCGAAGCCCGTCATACAGTTTTTGAAAATAGCGACCAGCGTATCGGAAGCGGCTATCGCTTTAAGTAGCCCCACTATCTTAATATCCGCGATAATGTACTTGCTTTCGATAAGTTCGTCAGCCTTGGTCAAAAAAACCGAAAGTTCTTCTTTTTTATCCATACAGCGCCCCTTAAAGTTTTATCCGCATAATTATAACATATATTTGACTATTTTTCAAATTATATAAACTTTTTTTGCCGCTAATTTGCAAAATTTAGGTCAAAGCCCTTTACAAACGCAATTTTTATGATATAATAAAGTTTACATTAGACAGTTTTGGCGCGAAAGAAAAACGGTAAGGGCAAAAAAAATGCAGGTCAAAGGGGACTCTTCTCTTAACAAGTTAATACTTTTGTTCGTTTTCGACAAAATGGAAGTACCGCTATCGGAGAACACTATTCTCGATATGTGCTGTTCGTCGAACAACTGGCTTGCGTATATGGACTGCCAACCCATTTTAAAACAACTTTTGGAGTGCGGGTGGATTTATAACATAGGCGACAGCGACGAACCGCTTTACACCATCACAACCGACGGCAGAATTTGTCTTGCAAACTTCTTTATAAATATTCCCGCTTCGACGAGAGAAGAGATATCTATTTTTATAAAGAACAATAAAAACCGCTACCGCAGAAAGCAGGAGTGCGTTGCCGATTACTTTATGAATAAAGACGGCACGTACACCGTCTATCTTAAGATTATAGAACCCGTCCAGCCCGTTTTAGAACTCAAACTTGTCGTTCCCAACCGCCAGATAGCGAAAGACGTATATAAGAAATGGGGCGAAAAAGCGGCGGACGCATACAGAAGTATTTACGAAAATTTAGTAGATTAAAGGCACGTATGAACGTTTATGCAACCCGCGGAACTTGTTCCCATCACATAGAGTTTGAAGTTAAAGACGATAACACGCTTGCAAAGGTTAAATTTATCGGTGGGTGTCCAGGGAACACGCAAGGGATAGCAAAACTTGTCGAAGGCAAAAATATCGACGAAGTTATAGCGCTACTTAAAGGCATACAATGCCGTATGGGTACGTCCTGTCCCGACCAACTTGCCACCGCGCTTATTAAGTATAAGGAAAAAGTTTCAAAATAAACGCATATAGCATAACGCCGCGGGCTAAAAGCCCGCG
>CAMORY010000014.1 GCA_946624395.1 uncultured Clostridia bacterium
AAGCATGAAAAAAAGAACACACTGTTGTCTTCTCTCCCTGTGGGGGCCCCCCCCCCCGCCGTTATCGTCGGTATAAATCAGAACGCCCTTCAGGAAATCAATCTCGATTACACCGAAAAAAACGGCGTGAAAACGGTTCGTCGGCTTACGGGCGGCGGCGCGGTTTACCACGATTTGAATAACGTCTGCTATACCGTAATTACCGAGAATAAGGACGGGGAATATAACTACGGCGAATTTACCGAACCCGTTATCGAATACCTTAATTCCTTGGGTGTAAAAGCCGAATTTTCGGGCAGGAACGACATAACGGTGGACGGCAAAAAGATTTCGGGCACGGCGCATACCGTTTGGCAAAACAGGATAATGCATCACGGCACGCTGTTATTCAACACGGATATGGGCGCGCTTACGGGTGCGCTTAAGCCCAACAGGCTTAAAACCGAAAGCAAGGGTATAAAATCGGTGCGCGCAAGGGTTGCCAACATTTCGGAATATTTGCCGAATATGACTGTTTCCGAATTTATGCAGGGGCTTGCAGAACACTTTAAAAAGTCCTGCGAAGAGTATTTTTTGAGCGAGAGCGATATTTCGGAAATAAATAAACTCGTACGCGATAAGTATTCGCGGTACGAGTGGAATATCGGGCGGTCGCCCAAGGGCAAAAACCTTTTCGAACATAAGTTTCCGTTCGGTATTTTGTCCTTTTCTTTCGATACCGTTGACGGAAAGGTGCAAAACGCTGATATTTTCGGCGACTTTTTCTCTTCTAAAGACGTAAACGAGTTCGCCGCGTCGTTAAACGGCGTAAGGTTTACCGAAAAGGACGTTTTGGCGGCGTTTTCTAATATCGGCGACTATATATCGGGTGCTAAAGCGGAAGAAATAGTCGCGGCGCTGTTTTCTTAAATTTTCTTAAGCGCTATTTTTGCCCCGAAAAATTAACGCTTACCGAATAAGACAGGTTTTCTATAAAATTATCCTTATAAACGTAGTAATAGGAGTGGTGCTTTCTGTACAACTCCTTTTTTACGTCCAAAAAGTCGCACCCCGTCTCTTTTTCCGTGCGGATTAAATCGGTTATGCGTTCGGTAAAGTCGGCTTCCGCGCGCTCTTTTACGTTGACGGGCAGGGGCAGATTTTTATTGTATTCAAGGTCTGAAGCCTGCCCGTTCATATCGCTTATTTTCACGTATGCGTCAAGCGATACGTTTAAGCGTATACCGTTTTCGGAAACCGTTAAACTCCGACTTGCCGTACAGGAAAACACGGTCAATAGGTAATTAAGCGTTTCGCCGCCCGTATTGACGTCTTTCACTTCGAAGGTAGAAGTGGCAAAATCACGTGTTAGCGCGTTGAAAGCAAGCGTTAAATTTGCGTCGAGTTCGCCCACTTTTTTGCCGTGCAGAAACAGCGCGGTAGTGTCCGCGTTGAAAATTGCGTCGCCTTTAGCGCCGCCGCTTTCTCCGCCAGAACCGCTGCCGCCGCTGCTACCGCCGCCCGAAATTTCGGCGCTACCCGAACCGCCCGAACTTTCCGAACCGTTTGCGTCGTCTGCCGAAGCCTTTTCGTTTTCGGATTTTTGCGAAACGACTTTTATAAGCGGCATATAGGCTGAACCCGCTTCGGAATAGTAGCCCGTGCAGAAACTTTTAACGTCGCACACGGCGACGTCGCGGTTTAAGCCCGCGTTTTTAAGCAGTATTTTCTGTAGCGCGAAAGACGAAATGTTGTCGAGCGGGGTGGATAGTTTAAGAAGTTCCGCGCCGTCCGTTTCCGCCATAACGATAAGCGCGGAATCCTGTATACGCAGGGTTTTGGAAAAGTAATCTAGCACTTTTATAATATTGTAATCGGAAAAGCCCTTGCCGACTATAATAAGATTGCAAAAGCACAGTTGCGGAAACCAGCCCGAAGTGTCGCCGATATTCTTTATCGCCGCGCCGACGGTAGAACCCTTGCCCGCAATCTGCGCGCGCAGATTTTCCGTGTTGGTGTCGGTCGCCTCCGGCACGGCGATTTGGGCGGTTATTTTATATTCGCCGTTTTCTTCAAGGTCGATGGCTACCGCTGTGATTATGGCGGTTTTTTCTATGTCTATAAGCCCGAAGTCGTTGGAAAAGAACAGTAAAAACACGGCGGCAAGCAAAAGCATGGAAAGTTTAACCCCTTTGAATTTCAAGTTTGTTCTCCTTATTCAAGCGAATTTTCATTACAACGGCAAGCACCGCGGGGAATATTGTACCGAACAATATGAAAAACCCGCTTGCAATCTGCGTGATAAAAGTTTCGATAGTTGCAAAATACTCTTCGAAAAACAACAGTAAAATTGCGGACGGCAACGAGATTATAATCGCCGCCAAGTTTCTTTTTACGGGCAACAGCCGTAAAAACAAGTCGGTCGCAAAATAAAACGGTAGCGCAAGCGAGAATACGGCCGTAAACAAAAGCGCGAATATGGGAATATAGTCGAACCGTTCGGTGTTGTTTATAACCGTCGTGTATTTGGAAATTTCCGTAAGCGCGAAACGCTGGCGGAAAGCGATGGAAGTAAAAGTTCCGTAAAACAGCATACAGAAAAATATAACTATTACCGCGGATACCGCGACGGACGCGAATATTTTAAGCCCGTCTTTTTTGCCTTTAACGTGATTGCCCGTAAAAAACAGAAAATACGCACAGTCGTTAAACCAAGGCTGGGAAACGTAAGAGCCTTGCAGAATATTTTTCGCGCCGCGCGCGCCGACGGGCAACAGTGCTTCAAAATCGGTGTTAGGCAGCGCCAAGGCGAACATAAACGCGTAGCCGATAAGGGCTACTATAAGCACGCCGTCGGCAATTCTGCCTATCACGCGCATGTGATGGATACACACGAAAATAACGAGCGCGAACACGGGCATAAAGGTAAATATGTTCGGCGAAGTGATATAAAGCGTCATTTCCACGTAGTCTTTTACTTCGTTTAACGGCATTACCGTTTTTAACAGGAAAAACACCGCATATATTGCCGCGACGGTTTTTGCGAACGCTTTGCCGAACAGCCGTTCTATTAGCGTAAAAAAGTCGCAGTCGGCGTCTTTTAAACAAAGATACACTATAAAAATCGCCGTAAAGTCAAAAAGGCAGTTTATTAACACCGAAATCCATAAATCTTCGCCCGCAGTTTCGCAGACTAAACTCGGCATCATAAAGAACTTTATTACGGGCAAAATCGCGATATAAAAAAAGCAGATTTGTCTTGTCTTTAAGGCTTTAATCATTTCTCATCCGCCGTTTGTTTGCATTTTTTAACGAAAGCGGGCGCAGCCGCTGTTCTATCATAAAGCCCTTGTATATTCCGTCCTTTAAGTCCTGTATGATAAGCGGCGAAAAAGGCGCGAGCAGCGGCGTGCGGTAGTTTTCAAAGGACACGAGATAGGTTAAAAGCACGCCGGAGGCGACTATTATTCCGAACGCGCCGAAAGAACCGCCGATAACCAGAAATAACAGCCGCAGTATGGAAAAGGTCTGTTCGAGTTCGGGCACGGTGTAAAGGCATATTCCCGAAAGCGCTATTATCATAAGCGCGGGCGCGGAAATAATGCCCGCGTTCACAGCCGTTTCGCCGAGTACAAGTCCGCCGACTATCGACACCACCATACCCACGTATTTGGGCATACGCACGCTGGCTTCGTTAAGGATTTCGAACACTAAAAGGGTGAAAAACATCTCGAAACTCGGCGATAACGGTATGCCCTTTATACTGTTGACTATTGTCAGCAGAAACGAAAGGGGTATAAACTGCAAATGGAAAAGTTGCGCCGACACGTAAAGCGCGGGAAGATAAATGGAAATTATTACCGCAAGCAGCCTTAAAATCCGCGCGAAAGTAGCGCTGTACGACGAGTTGTAATAGTCCCCCGGGCTTTGGAAGTCTTCGATTAAAAGATAGGGAACGGTCAGCGCGATGGGCGAGCCGTCAACTAAAACGGCAACCCTGCCTTCTAAAATTTTGGCGGCTAAAACGTCTGGCTTTTCGGTGTTTCCGATTTGCTTAAACAGCGACGCCTTATGTTCGCCAAGGAACTTGGAAATATAAGAAGCGTCTAGTACCGCGTCTATTTTCGCCTTTTTTATTTTTTCCGAAAGGGCGGCGATAAGTTTTTCATCGGCAATTCCGTGCACGTAGCACAGCGCGATTTTAGTGCTTGAAAACTCCCCGACGGACAGATATTTAAATCGCAAGTCGGGGGAAACGAGTTTTCTGCGCATTAAACTTACGTTGACCGAAAGACTTTCGACAAACCCTTCTCTCGGCCCTTTTATTACCGTGGAAGTAGGGGGTTCTGCTATAGCGCGCTTATCGAATTTTTTCAGTCCGAATAAAAGCGCCGTTTTTACGCCGTCGCAAAGCAGCGCCGAAGAGCCGCCCACTATTTTTGCCGCCGCGTTTTCGACAGTTGTTGCCTTTTCGGTTTCGGGGCTTAAAAAGGCGCTAGATAACACCGTTTCGTCCGGCGTGCCCGAAAGGCTTGCCGCGGGGCGGATAATAAGTTCGCCCACGGCGGCTTTATCGGTTAAATCGGCGACGAAGATTATGCAGCCTTTTTTTTCGCCGATTTTTATTTCTTTATATTTGACGTCGTCGGAATTTAAAGTTTTTTTAAGCGCGGCGACGTTTTTAAAAAGACTTTCGGTAAAATTCATATTCGTCTTAAATTATTGACGGGATTTTACGCGATTATACTTTTCAAAAAGAAAAAAGGGGTTGCCCCCTTTAAAAGAATTATCGTTCTTTTTTCAGTTGTTTTGCCGATTGCAATATAAGTTCGGCTATCGCCGCGATTTCCGTTTCCGAAACGCCGTCTTTCGCCGTTTTATTGAGCAAAGCGATTATGCGTTCCTTTAACGCGTTTTCGTCGGCGGAAGCGACGTCTTTTAAAAGTTTAACGATAGCCGATAGTTCCGGGGCGCTTTCTATGCAGATATTTTCGGTAATGCTTTTAACCAGCAAAAACAATTCGCTTTCAGCGTTTTCGCCGCGTAAAAGTTTTACTACCCATACCTGTGCCAAAGTACCTAAAGAATACGCTAAAAGCGCGCCGTATAAGAGTTCTTCGGTAAAGCAAGGGTTGCCGTACGTTATTAAGTTTCCGAAAAACTCCGCCGCAAACGCAATAAACAGCGAAAGGTAGTTGACTATAAAATTCGGCAATTTTTCGCCGAATTTTTTGAGTAATATTTCCGCCGCCGCAACTATTATAGCGCTTATTACCACTTTGAATTCAAAACCGTGAATAGATATGAAATTTATAACGTTCATATTGCACCTGCCTTTAAGGGGAGTTTAATAAACGCATATCTTCTTCGTATTGACTTATTCTGTCGTAAAACCTGTGCCGACAGACATAATAAAAATAATCGATTGCCGTTCCTTTTTCTCCTTGATTTTTTTCCAAACGCCGAAAGTATTTTAATCCCCGATTTTAAAATGTAAATACATTTATGACCGAGTTTTTACTTTATTCTGTGCGAAAAAAGTGTACGAGCAGTAGCGTATATTCCGTAATTTTGCCCCGTAAAGATATTAGTAAATAAATCTTGAAAGGGGCGTTTTTAATGTTTGAAATTCTTAACTTTTTACTCGGTAAACTGACTTTTTTCGCGGGGAGCGTGATAGGGAACGGGTCTTTCCCGAAACCTCTTTCCGAAGCCGAAGAGACGGAGTGCATTGAAAAGATGCGTTCGGGCGACAGGGAAGCGCGGGATAAACTTATTTCGCACAATATGCGGCTCGTTGCGCACGTTGCCAAAAAATACGCGGGCAGCGCCGACGCAGACGACTTGATTTCCGTGGGCAGTATAGGGCTTATAAAGGCGGTGGATTCTTATAAACACGATAAAGGCACGGTGCTTGCGACCTTTGCCGCAAGGTGCATAGAAAACGAAATACTTATGCTGCTGCGTTCAAATAAAAAGTATAAAAACGACGTGTCGCTTTCTGACCCCGTGGGCGTGGATAAAGACGGCAACGAACTTACCTTAATAGACCTTTTGGCAGAACGTGAAGACGCGGTGTTTGCCGAAGTCGACAGAAGCATAAAGCGCGACAGGCTTGTAAAGTTCCTGAAAGAAACGCTTACCGAGCGGGAGTTTACCGTGCTGTGTTTAAGGTACGGCTTAAAAGACGATAGAACCTACGCCCAGCGCGAAGTGGCTAAATTCCTTAAGATTTCGCGTTCGTACATATCGCGCATAGAGAAGAAGGCTATAGAAAAATTGAAACGTGCCGTTAAAAAAGGGCAATTCGTTTGCTAAACGCGGTATTTTATGTTATTATTTTTACGTAAGAAAATTTTACAGGGTGATTATGGAGAACAAATTAGCCGTGCTTGCCGTTATGGTAAGCGATAACGAATCGGTGGAAACGGTAAACGCGCTACTTCACGAGTTCCGCGGCTACGTGGTGGGGCGTATGGGTATACCGTATAAGCCTAAAAACGTCAATATCATAAGCGTGGTTTTGGACGCGCCTGCGGAAGCGATAAACGCGCTTTCGGGCAAAATGGGTATGATAAAAGGCGTTTCGAGCAAGGTTTTGACCGCTAAATAACTATGGATAAATTTACGTTTATAAGCGGCGCAACGGGCGGGCTTGGCAGAGTTTACGCGTTTTGTTGCGCCGAAAAAGGCTACAATCTGTTTTTGACGGGCAGAAGCGAAGAGCGTCTTTCCGCCCTTAAAAAGGAATTGAACGCGAAATTCCCCGCCGTTCGGATAGAATACTATCCTTGCGAACTGACGGACGATGTATCGCGCAGAAAACTTTTAGGGTACGCGGAAGAAAGCGGGTTTAAGTTCGACAGAATAATAAACGTCGCGGGCGCGGATATTCAGAAAGCGTTTACGGCGTACACGCCAGAAAAGGTGCTGTTTCAAATTCGCGTAAACTGCGAAGCGGCGCTTACGTTAACGCACGGGCTGTTAAAATGCCGCGCGGACAAGTTGGAAATACTTACTGTCAGCAGTATGTCGGGCGTTTCGCCCATGCCGTACTTTGCAATTTATTCGGCAACCAAAGCGTTTTTAACTAATTTTTTTACCGCGCTGCACTACGAACTTAAAAAAGACGGGGTGAAAATCACGACGGTGCTGCCCGGGGGTATGCCTACCCGCCCCGATTTAATAGAAGAAATCAAAAAACAGGGGCTTGGCGGCAAACTTTCGTCCAAGCCGCCAGAGTTCGTGGTAAAAAAATCGCTTAAAGCGGTAAGCAAGAACAAAATAATATGCGTGCCGGGGGCGTTCAATAAATTTTTGTACTTTTTAATGAAACTCGCGCCCAAACGCATTGTTTTACGGTATATCGCAAGAAGATGGAAAAATTATTCTAAAGACGCTTTTTAAAGGGAGAAAAATTATGAGTTTAGCGGACAAGGTTTTTATAGAAAACTGCAACGACATTTTGAATAACGGAGTGTGGGATACGGACAGACCCGTTCGCCCCAAGTGGCTGGACGGCACGCCCGCGCACACCGTTAAAAAGTTCTGTATCGTAAACAGGTACGACTTATCTAAAGAGTTTCCGATTCTGACTTTAAGGCGCACGGCGTTCAAGTCGGCAATCGACGAAATTTTATGGATATGGCAGAAAAAGTCCAACAATATTCACGACTTAAACAGCCATATATGGGACAGTTGGGCGGACGAAACGGGTTCTATCGGAAAGGCGTACGGCTACCAACTCGGCGTGAAACACAAGTATAAAGAAGGGGAGTTCGACCAGGTGGACAGGGTACTGTTCGATTTAAAAAACAACCCGACTTCCCGCAGAATTATGACTAACATTTATACGTTTGCCGATTTATCCGAAATGCACCTTTACCCGTGCGCGTATTCTATGACGTTCAACGTTCCGGACGATACCTTAATCGCAATCATTACCAAA
>CAMORY010000015.1 GCA_946624395.1 uncultured Clostridia bacterium
ATAGTGAAAAAGAAAGTGCCGTTCGGCGTTGTGGGCATAATATTCGAATCCCGCCCCAACGTGGCGGCGGACGGATTCGGACTTTCGTTAAAGACCAAAAACGCCGTAATTTTAAGGGGCGGCAGCGACGCGATAAAGTCTAATACCGCGATAGTGAAAGTTCTGCGCGGGGCGCTAAAGGCGGCGGGGATTGATGAAAACGCGGTAAGTTTAATAGAAGACTTGTCGCACGAAACGGCAAAGGCGTTTATGCGGCTTAATAAGTACGTGGACTTGCTTATTCCGCGCGGCGGTGCGGGGCTTATAAAAACCGCGCTTGAAAATGCCACCGTTCCCATTATAGAAACAGGTACGGGCAACTGCCACGTTTACGTGGACGAGTTTGCAAAGCTCGAAATGGCGGCGGACGTGATTTTTAACGCCAAAACCCAAAGGTACAGCGTTTGCAACGCCTGCGAATCGCTTGTTATACACGAAAAGATTGCCGAAAAGGTTTTGTCCCTTATTTACGACAGGCTTTCCGAAAAACAGGTGGAAATGCGCTGCGATGAGACAAGTTTGCGGATTTTAAGCGGCAGAGAAAACGTCGTTCCCGCAACGGAAGAAGATTTTTACACCGAGTACGGAGACGCGATAATTTCCGTAAAAGTTGTTGACAGCCTTGAAAGCGCGATTAGTCATATCAACGAACACTCCACCCGCCACTCGGAAGCGATAATTACCGAAAATCTTTATAATGCCGAAAGATTTTTGAACGCCGTTGACAGCGCGTGCGTTTATCACAACGCGTCCACAAGGTTTTCGGACGGGTTTGTCTTCGGGCTGGGTGCGGAAATAGGAATTTCCACGCAAAAACTGCACGCCCGCGGTCCTATGGGGCTTGACGCTTTAACCACCACGAAATATATCGTAAAAGGCGACGGCGCGGTGAGAAGATAAAGAAAAAACGGATAGACATTTTGCAAAAACTCTTTGAATTTTCAAAGGGTTTTTTCTTTTTAAAAAATATTTTTAAAATGTTAGCGTAAAACCTTGACAAACACAAATAATAAGAGTACAATTTATTCAAAAGTTAGCAGTTAGGCTTTTAGAGTGCTAACAAAAAACTTTTAATATTGCCAAAGGTAAAGGTCATGAAACTCTCCGACAGAAAAAAGAAGATTTTGCAGTACGTCGTAGACGACTATATATCTACGGCGCAACCTGTTTCGAGCAAAAGCATAACGGAAAAGTATATGAAAGGCATTTCTTCGGCAACCGTACGGTCGGAACTTGCGGGGCTTGAAGAGATGGGATACCTTAACCAACTCCACACGTCGAGCGGCAGAGTGCCATCTATTGACGCGTATAAACTTTACGTTAGCGAACTTATGGATAAAAGCAAACTTACGCGTGAAGAAACGGGGCTTATCCGCGCGGCGTTTAATAATCACGTGGACAGTTTAGAAACGGTTGTTAAAAACGCCGTGGACGTTATAAGCGAACTGACCGATTATACTTCGGTAGCGGTCGCTTCGCACAGCGGAAAGGAAAAAATCGTAAAAATTCAACTTTTCAGGTATAAGCCCGCGCAGGCGCTGCTACTGGTGCTTACCGAAAACACTCTTATCCGAGACAAGTTTATAGAAATTCCCGAAAATATGACGGACGCGGAAATAGAAGACGCAAGCAGGTTTATGATGAAAGCGTTTGTCGGCAAGGCGCTTGACGAAGTTCTGTTAACGGGCAAAGCGGTTTGCGAAGAGTTTGCGTCTTACAGGGAAATTTTCGACGGGGTTATGGACGCTATCGAAGAGTACGTGGAGCGCGACAATGCGGACGTGGTTATAAAGGGTGAAAGCAAGATTTTAAATCACGATAACCTTGACGGGGAAAAGGTCAAAAATTTCCTGTCGGTGATAACGAGCAAAGATAAACTCAAAGAACTTTTGACCGAGAGCGACGAGAATATAGAGATAAACATAAAAATAGGCGGCGAAGACGAAAACGTGCCGAAAGACTGTTCGATAGTTTCCGCAACCTACTCCGCAAGCGGGGTAAAGGTGGGGACGTACGGGGTTATAGGCCCGCTTCGTATGGATTATCAAAAAGTCGTTTCGGTATTAGAAGGCGTCGGCAAAGTTTTAGAAGACATTATGAAGAATAAAAAATAAAGGTAAAAAGCATGGAAGAAAAGAAGAAGAAAAAACCCGAAAGCGCGGCGGAAGACAAGACGGCGGCGCTTATCGCGGAGAACGAAGCGCTTATAAAAGAAGTTGAAGACGCCAAAAGCAAAGCGGACGAATATAAAGACAAGTGGATGAGAAACGTGGCGGAATTCGACAACTACAAAAAGCGCAACGCGAAATTGTGGCAGGACGCGTTTAACGAAGGGATAGCAAGCGTAATACTTAAAATTCTCGTCGTGGGCGACACGCTTGACAGGGCGCTATCGCTTGGGCTTGACGAAAAGACGCAGGCGGGTTTAGCGGGGATAAAGCGCAAGTTCGACGAAACGCTTTCTTCTCTCGAAATAGAAGAAATAAACCCCGTGGGCGAAGTTTTCGACCCGAATATTGCCGAAGCGGTAATGCAGGTGGAAAAAGGCGAAGAAGATACGAGCGACACGGTGAAACAGGTATTCGAAAAGGGATACAAACTTAAAGATAAGATTATAAGATACGCAAAGGTAAGCGTAGTCAAATAAAATATAAGGACAAGGAGATTTATTATTATGAAAACAATAGGTATCGATTTAGGAACGACAAACTCGTGCGTAGCCGTTATGGAAAACGGCGAACCGGTGGTAATAGCGAACGCTGAAGGCGCAAGAACAACGCCTTCGGTCGTAGGCTTCCAAAAAGACGGCGAAAGACTTGTGGGACAGGTGGCTAAACGTCAGGCGGTTTCTAACCCCGAAAGAACGGTGTCTTCTATTAAAAGACATATGGGTTCGGACTATAAGGTCGCAATCGACGGCAAGAACTACACCCCGCAGGAAATTTCCGCTATGATACTTTCTAAACTCAAAAAGGACGCGGAAGCGTACCTTGGCGGCACGGTAAAAGACGCTGTTATAACCTGCCCCGCGTACTTTACCGACAGTCAGCGTCAGGCGACTAAAGACGCGGGTAAGATTGCGGGACTTAACGTTCTCCGTATCATAAACGAACCGACGGCGGCGGCACTCTCCTACGGACTTGATAAAGAAGGCAAAACGCAGAAAGTTATAATTTACGATTTGGGCGGCGGCACGTTCGACGTTTCCATTATGGAAATAGGCGACGGCGTGTTCGAAGTTTTGGCTACCCACGGCAACAATATGCTTGGCGGCGACGACTTCGATAAGAGAATTATGGACTATCTCGTTTCCGAATTCAAGGCAAAAGAAGGCATTGATTTATCGGGCGACAAACTCGCTATGCAGAGATTAAAAGAAGCGGCTGAAAAGGCGAAAATCGAACTTTCGGGCATGAGCAAGACTAACATAAACCTTCCGTTCATTACGGCGGACGCAACGGGTCCTAAACATCTGGACGTAGATTTAACCAAGCAGAAATTCGACGCAATGACGCAGGACCTTGTCGAAGCAACCGTTATTCCTATGAAAAAGGCTATGGAAGACGCTAAACTTTCCTATTCCGATATAGACAAGGTAATTTTGGTCGGCGGTTCTACGCGTATCCCCGCGGTTATCGACGAAGTCAGAAAAATCACGGGCAAAGAACCCTTTAAGGGCATCAACCCCGACGAGTGCGTGGCTATCGGCGCGGCAATTCAGGGCGGCGTGCTGTCCGGCGAAGTTAAAGACGTGCTTTTGCTTGACGTAACCCCGCTTTCTTTGGGTATCGAAACCTTGGGCGGCGTATGCACCAAACTTATTGAAAGGAATACCACTATTCCCGTCAAGAAATCACAAGTATTCTCCACGGCGGCGGATAATCAGACGCAGGTCGACATACACATTTTACAGGGCGAAAGAGAGTTCGCTAAAGATAATAAAACGCTCGGGCGTTTCGAACTTACGGGTATTGCCCCCGCACCGCGCGGCGTACCGCAGATAGAAGTTTCCTTCGATATCGACGCTAACGGCATAGTCAACGTTTCGGCAAAAGACTTGGGAACGGGTAAATCGCAGAATATTACCATAACCGCGTCGAGCAATCTTTCCGAAGCGGACATCAATAAGGCGGTAAACGAAGCCAAGCAGTACGAAGAAGAAGACAAAAAGCGTAAAGAAGGCGTGGAATCCCACAACAAACTCGACGGTATGATATTCACCGTTGAAAAGACGTTGAAAGATTTGGGCGATAAAGTTTCCGCAGAAGATAAGGCTAAACTCGAAGAAGAAATCAAAACTGCGAAGACCGAACTTGACAGCAACGACAAAGACCGTATGGATAAAGCGTTCGAGAATTTATCTAACGCGTCGCAAGGCGTGTTCGCTAAAATTTATCAACAGGCGCAAGGACAGAACCCGAACGGCGGCGGAGACGCTGGTGCAGGCGCGGGCGATACCGAGTTCCACCAGAATTGATTTTAAGAACTTAAAATAAATATTAAGACATAAAAGCCGCGGAACTGAAAGGCAAAAATTGCCTTTCAGTTCAACGCGTTTAATAAAGCACTTGGCTTAAAGGGTAAATTATGGCTAAAAATTATTACGAAACTTTAGGCGTCGATAAAAACGCCACCCAAGACGACATAAAAAAGGCGTACAGAACGCTTGTAAAAAAATATCACCCCGATTTGCACCCGGGTGATGCCGCTGCGGCGGAAAAATTCAAGGAAATCAACGAGGCAAACGAAGTTCTGTCCGACGAAAAACGCAGAAAAGAGTACGACTTTCAGCAGGAACACCCGAATATGGGCGGTTTCGGGGGCGCAGGCGGCGCGGGTTTTTCGGGCTTTTCCGATTTCGGCGATATATTCGGCGATATATTCGGCGGTTTCGGCGGCGGCAGACGTCAGCAACAGACCAAAACCAAGGGCGACGACATAACCATAGAAATTTCCCTTTCCTTTTTAGACGCGGCTAAAGGCTGCGTAAGAGAAGTCGTTTATAACAGGAACGAACCGTGCAAAGCGTGTAGCGGCACGGGCGCTAAAGGCGGCACGGCGTATAAGACCTGCGAAAAGTGCGGCGGTACGGGGCAAGTAGTTTATACGTCTTCTAACGGGTTTTTCCGTTCGCAGACCGTTCGCCCCTGTCCCG
>CAMORY010000016.1 GCA_946624395.1 uncultured Clostridia bacterium
TGATTTTAAACGATTTTGCCGAACCGTTAACCGCTTTGACGTGTTTACCGTACTTTATGGCAAGATTTGCGGCGGATAAATCGCCTATCGCGTCCTTTTCGGCTTTAAAATAAATTTCTTTCAATAATTTCAAACACGCGGTTTCGGGACATTGCCCCAAAAGATATTCGGTCCTGTCAACGCTCTGTATGCCGTTTTCCGCCGTCTTAAACATACTGTCCATACACGGATAAGCCGACAAAACCACCGTGTCGGAATCGGCGGCTTTAACTACGCGTAAATTTTCCGCAAATACCGAAGCGGGAATAAGCGGTCTGTTTGCGTCCATTATAGATATAACGTCTTCGTCTTTATACTTGTCGTCAAGATAACGTACGGCGTTCAGAATCGAACCGAAGCGCGATTCGCCGCCAAGAATAACCCCCGCAAGATTGATTTCGTACTTGCTGCAGTAAGACTCAATAAACGCTTGCCAACCGTCTGGAATTATAACTACGGTTTCATCATACACGCCCGATTTCTTTACGTTTAGCAACGAATGAATAATAATAGGTATTTCGTTAACCGTTAAAAATTGCTTGGGAACGCTTTGACAGGCTCTGCTGCCCGCCCCGCCCGCAACAACTAACGCTATATTCATAAAATAATCTCCCGATTGTCTTTTTTGTTAAAATATTCTATATCCGGATTGAACGATTTGCCTGCAAAAACACCTTTAATAAGTATCGAACATCTCTTAATTTTGTTTTTGTTCTTTGAAAACACGATTTTTAATATATGATAAGCGACTTTGCAAAGATAGTACAATTCGCCCTTTAACCCGATTTTTCGATAAAGATACCCCTCGTTGCGGTAAGAATAAAAATATCTATTAAGCCTATTTAAATCGTCCGCCGCTATGTTGCTACCCATATTTACCGCGGACTTATGTACGACTACGCTGTCCGCCACGTAATAGCAATCAAACACATCTGAAAGCCTGTAAGTGTATTCCCAGTCGTCCCCCCAGATAAAGAACTCTTTTATGGGCAGACCGACTTTTTCTATGGCGTTTGCGTTTATGAATAACGAAACGAACGTCGCTATGCGAATTTTCTGACCGTTTATACCCGCATTGAATTTTTTATCCCCGATAGACCGACGTTGAATATTCATTTTAGAAAGCGTGCCGTCTTTCCATAAAACCTTGCTTGATAAATATCCGAAATCGTTATTTTTGGATTTTGCGAAATTTATAAGCGCGGCAAGCGAATTTTCCTGCACTATACAGTCGTCGTCCATAATCCAAACGTAGTCCGCGCCCGTTTCCATGGCTTTTTTTATACCGAAGTTAAAGCCGCCCGCGCCGCCTAAATTTGCGCCCGTATTGAAATATAACACCTTGTCCGACTTAAGGTCTTGTATATATTCCGAAGTACCGTCGGTACTTGCGTTGTCTACGACTATTATTTTAAGCGCGGCATAATCGGATTTAAGCAACGCCTGTACGGCTTCTCTTAAAAGTTCTTTACGGTTATAAGACACAATAACCGCCGCGACGTTGCCGTAAATTTCGCCGCCGACGTGTTCTTTTTTGCGCGTTTCGCACTTGTTAAGCGTAAGAAAAGAAAGAGAGAACACAAACGGGTTTACGGTAAAACCTATAAGGTTCGGAACGATAAACCCATAGCCCAAAACCAAAAGGAGCAACGCCGTCAGATACCGGTCTTTATTAAAACTCGCCTTTATCGCAAGCGAATAGCCGAAAAGCACTAAAATCAGTCCGACAATCCCCGCTTCAAGAAAAATCTTAACGTACGAATTGTCAACGAAAAACATTTCAAAAGCGCTATCGAAAAAGGTAATCTGATTCCACGTTTGCCACTCTATATCGCTTCCGAATAAGGTAAAGCCGTATTCCTTTAAGCCCTGATTGGCTAGATATAACCTATTGCTTAAATAATCGTTGAGTTTATCGAAAACGGGAATATCCGCACTATAAAGCGCCACGCATATAAAGGAAAGTGCGGCAAGTAGCCACGGAATTAAAACCGCAAACGTCTCCGCCGCTTTGCTTTTAAATCTGAAATCGGATTTGTTTGCGAAAATTTTACCGCAAACGCCTATAATCACGCCGATAAGCGTAATAGCAAACGATATTCTCGAATCGGTAAATATATATAACGGTATCGCGGCGACGGTTAAAATAATAAGTTCCGCATAAGTTATCTTCGATTTGCGAACAAAAACGTATCCCAAACAGAAAAACGAAAAAATACTCGGCGCGTTGGTCGTCCACGAAAAGCCTAAACCGTATCTGGTTTTATCACCCCTTGCGAATTCCGTGTTTTCATATATGCCCAAAAAAGAAAAAGAAACGACTAAAATAAGCGCCGCGCCTAATGCCGCAACAAAATATTTTACGACGTCTCGCAATTCAAATTTGGAAAATTCAAACAACAGTATAACCAGCATTACAATGTGCGCCTGTTTTGCCAAAACACCTATAAGCACACCGCAAAGACCTATACATGCCGACGCTAAATTAAGCCGCCTTTTCCGTAATGCCAAATCGGCTAAACAATCGCAAGCAAAAAATGCAAGTATTACTAAACGCGCGTAATGATAAACGTCGACGAAAAGGCTTTCTCCCGCGTACCTGAACGCTATTACGCTGGAAAAGACGTATAGAAACAAAACTACGAGTAAAAGTCTCTCATAATTTCCGCATTTCTTTTCAGAAACTTTTACCGTATTTTTTATGTGTGAATTTTGCAAGCAAAAACTCTCCTATTTTCTTTACCCAGTTCGTCTTCTCGGTGGAAATGACCTTAATCTCCGAATATTTTATCTTATTAGTATCGATATAAACGTCCAGAAGAAGCTCCGAAATTCTGCCGAAAAAACGGGCGTGGAACGCGTCGTACTTTTTTACGTCCACCCTATTTTCAAGTTCCGAAAGAATGGGAAAAAGCCAGCCGCAATATTTATCCAGCACCGACTTTTTCATTATCGCCATATTGAACATATGCGCGCTCCTGCGCTTTTTCAAGCGCAAAAACTCCGCATAATATTCGCCGCACTTTTCTTTTATTATTTCGCCCGTTATATCGAGCGGTTCTACGTACATAGTGTGCGCGTAGTGCGAATACAGGGTTTCTATGTAATAGTTGCGCTTTTTTGGAAGTATCACGTCCGTTTCGCGCAAAAGCTTGTCGCACTCTGCCGTACTTAAAACTCCGACGGTTTTGCCGCCGACCGAAAACTTAAAAGTCCCCTTAAAATACCGTCTGTAATGTACCAGCCCCACGGCATTAAGTTGCAAATTTTTCCACGCGTAATAAAGCGCGGTCAGTTCGCAATAATACGGGTTTTTATCGGAAATATTGTCCCCCGCGTCGTCAGAGCAAGACAAAAATTTATCTTTCCCCTTTGCGCCGACCTGAACGGGCAGATAAAGCGCGTCTTCGGGAAAAGGATATAATTTATGCGCGGCGATTATAATTTTCGTATCTGGCACGTTCTACCCCGTTATAATATAATTAATTTTATAGATTGTACCATTTTTAACTTAAACTGTCAATACAAAAGCGGAATTACCGCGCACAAATAACGCAAAACCATTAAACGCAATAAAAAAAGCCGCCCAAATAATTTTTAAGCAACTTTTTTATGTCAGATTTATTAAACCGTTATCTTCGCCCGTTTTTAAGAAGCCCCCGTGCGCTTAAACACGCATACTGCGGTTTTAAGCATTATTTTTATATCGAGCCACGCTGAACACTTGTCCACGTAATAAAGTTCTAAGTCCTGCCTTTCGCCGCTGTCGTACGTGCGGTTGTTTCTGCCGTTCACCGCCCACCAGCCGACCATACCCGGTTTTACCGAAAGCAACTTGTCCGCGTCTTTACCGTACTTTTCGTACGCTTCGCACCTTAAAAGCGGTCTTGGACCTACGAACGATATTTTGCCCGTAAACACGGCGAAAATATTAGGCAGTTCGTCAAGGCTTGTCTTACGCAAAAATCTGCCGAGTTTGGTAATTCGCGGGTCGTCTTCGAGTTTGTATTCCTTTTTATACGCGGCGACCTGCTCCGCCGACAGAGAATCTTCTATTTTATCCGCGTCTTTTCTCATACTGCGGAACTTGGCTATTCTTATCTCTTTACCGTTTTTTCCAACGCGCTTTTGCACGTAAAACACCTTGCCGCCGTCTGAAATTTTTACCGTAAGCGCAATAAGCAGATAAAGCCAACTTAAAAGAATAATAAGTAGCCCTGAAAGTATTATATCAAACGTTCTTTTGAAAAACAGATAAGTTTTATACCCGAAAGTTTTTTGGCGCAATACGTAATCGGGCGCGACGGGGCGCGCACTGTATAGCGATAATTCCGCGTTTTCCGTATCGACTAAAATATCTTTCTCTTCCGTTTCTATTCCCATAGTAGTTTCTTTCAAAAAATTAAATCCCCTGTGCCATATGGTAAGTTCCGATGTTTTTATTATACTATATACCCAAAATAAAAGCAATAATAAAAACTCAAAAACCCCCGCGGCGACGCACGCTAAACGTTTTCCGCTCTCTTTTTGCGGAAATAATCTTTTATAAGCGCGGCGCAAGTTTGCTCTTCCACGCCGCCGAGATAGTCCACGCTGTGGTTAAGCCCGTTATCCGAAAGAACGGGGTACTTGCTTTCGGCACAGCCGCTCTTTTTTTCGTACGCACCGAAAACCGCACGCTTTATCCGCGCGTTCGCTATCGCCCCCGCGCACATGGCGCAAGGTTCTAAAGTTATATATATTTCCGCACCGTCAAGACGGCGGCTTTTAAGTTTTTTACACGCTTTTTCAATCGCAATCATCTCCGCGTGGCGGGTCGCCACTTGCGAATTTTCCGTTCGGTTATACCCGCGCGCCACGATTTTATCACCCATCACTATAACTGCGCCGATAGGCACGTCGTCTATTTCGCGCGCTTTTAAAGCCTCTTTTATTGCGGCGCGCATAAATCTTTTTTCTCTCGTCATAAAATCTCCGTAATAACCTTTAAAACGTCGCGGTTTTTAATAAAAATCTCTTCCGCAAATTCTTTGCCTATGGGGTGCGTAAGATTATCCGAACCCACTTCTAACGTCAGCGCGGGTATACCTAATTTTTCAATGCACCAGTCCTTATCCCCGCCGCAGGAAACACCCGCGCTCTTTAACGGATACCCCGTCGCCGCGGAAACCGCTTGCGCTATATGAAAATCGCGCTCCCGCGCCTTTTGCCCCTGAAAAAACTCCCAGTAAATCTCTTCGCCTTTGCTGTGATAACTAACCGTCATATCGGGTTTAACGGACAAAGTAAAATCGCGAAGAGAGCGCGTTTCGCTTTCGGAAAAAGGGAATTCGCCTATGTAATTTTCGGCGGACTTTTCCCGCACGTTCTTTTCGCCGCCTCCCCATCTTGCGTCGAAATTAACGTTTAAATCCACACGCCTTGCGTTGGCTTTATAGGTTTTATCGCCGTATAACGCTTCCGCTATACCGTCTATATTTACCGCGGGAATAAAATACGCCGTTCCGCGCGCGCCTATCTTAGCAAAATGCGCCGCCTGCATCATACCGATATAAGTAGTTATATATTCCCTTGCGTGTATTGCGTACTGTAAAAGGACTACGGGGCGCGCAGTCTTACAAACTGCAACGTACGGTATAAGCGCGCCGTTTTCGGTACAGCCGATAAATCCCTTTTCGCCTTCATAACCGCGGTAAAAAACGTTTAATTCTTCCAAAACGTCCATACCGTATGGTATGCGCTATTTGTGGTACGGTGTTCCGCCTATAATACAAAACGCCCTATAAATCTGCTCCACGCATATTAACCTAAAAAGCGTGTGCGGAAAGGTCATGTCCGAAACAGAAACAAGTCCGTCGGCTTTACGCTTTATCTCGTCCGATAAACCGTAAGAACCGCCTATAACAAAGGTTATTTCGCCCGTGCCGCTATCCACAAGTTTTTTGATTTGTTCAGCAAACTTTTCGCTCGAATATTTTTTGCCTTCTATCGCGAACGCGAACACCGCGCCGCGAAGTTTAGGAATAATATTTTTCCCTTCCCGCTCTATTGTAGTAAGCGCGGAAAGTCCCGCGGCGTTTTCTTCTGCCACTTCAAAAACGTTAAAATCGCAAAACCGTTTAAGCCTTTTAGCGTATTCCGCAATCCCTTCCGCAAAATATTTTTCTTTGATTTTACCCACGCAAACGAGATTTATTTTTATCATATTAAACCTGTAATTATAACGGCAATACCGACAACGCCACCATAAGCGCCGCCGCAAATATTCCGATTATCCCGAAAGGAATATAAAAGTCCTTTATGCTTTCCGTTTTGCCGCTTGCTACCGCAAATTTTTCCCGCGGAACGAAAATAATTACCGCAAAAAGTATCAATAAAGATATTCCGACTATTATGGTAATCGGATAAAATAAAAACGAATTCGGGACTTTAAAATATTCTAGTGCAAGCGCCATAAAATTATTGACAAAGTGGGCGATTATAGTAGGTATTATACTCTTTGCTTTTAAAGCAAGAACGCCAAGCCCCAACCCGTAAATAAACTGATATACTAATTGCGATACGCTTCCGTGATAAAGCGCAAAACACAGCGCGACCGTAAAAATTCCCGATACCTTTCCCGCTTTAGATACGCTTTCAGCCACAACGCCGCGGAAAAACAGTTCTTCCCCCACGGCGGGCAAAAGGCACAACACGACGGAGAACAATACGAATTGAAAAGCATTGTTCAATATCTGCGGCTCGGGCGGAATTCTTCCGCCAAGGTTTTTCACCACGTCAGATACCGTATAATTGACAAAGCCCAGCCCCAACAGCATACCGAACGCCAAAAGCAACGCGGCAAACAAATGCACGTATGCGCATTTACGGATATACACCGTTTTTACGCTTTTTTTTGCGCTTAAAACAACCGCAGTTATAAACACGGCAAAGGTTAAAACCGAATTTACCGCGTACAAAACCACTTCGGATGCATGAAAAGCGTTTAAAACGTTGCGCGAGATAATCGCAACCGCTAAAAATAAAAGCAGCGTGGCGGTATAAATAAAACCACCACGTTTTGCACCTTTTAAATTCCCTTCCATTTTTTCCTTCCCGAAAAAATTACGCTATACCGTTTGCCCGCGCTATATCGCGGTCGGCAAACTCGATTTGTTTTTGTTCGGTAAGCCCGCTCTTTATTTCCGAAACGGCGGCGGCAATAGCCTGCCCGTCGGCGACTGAAAGCGTTTCTACCCCGCTTAATATAACGTAAAACGCGTTATATTTGGTATATTCGTGTTGCGTAGCAACTTTTGCAACGTTCACCGCCGCGGTTATACCGTCTTTATAATATGCGGCGACAGCATACTTTCCGAAATAAAATTCGTAAGCGGTAAAGACGTACCCGCCGCTTGCGGGATTTGCGTCTTCAGCCGCGCACAAGTCCGAAAACTCGGAATGTTCGGTAAGCAAAGCAAGATATTTTACCGCGCGCGTTGCGTCTTTTTCCGTATTAACTTTAACGCATATTACCGACAGGTCTGAAATATCATCCGTCTTTTCATATTGCTTTTCGTAATATTTCATAGACAAATCATAACTGCCGACCGCTTCCCATCCCTTTGCCAAAGTTTTGGGGAAGAAAAGCGCAAGACAAAGATACACGGCGGCAAGCGTTAAAATTATCGCCGCAACTGTTATAAGAACCGTTTTTACAACTAACTTGGTCATATTCTACCTTTATCAAATATTTTAACAAAATCGCGTACAAAAATCAACTTTTTTATAAATATATTTAAAGGTCTACTGCGCGCGATACGGTCATAAAATACTTAAAGGAGAATTTTATGCGTAAAATTATAGTTTTATTGTTGATTTTTACCTGTACTTTCGCGGGGTGTAAACAACCTGACCCATACCTAAATTACGTAAGCGAAGTGCGGCAGGAAATTTATGAAGGTACTGCAGACAGTGCGAAGATTACGGCAGTTTACGGATTTTGCGAAACTCCGTATCTAAACGACGGCAAAACGGGCGATATAATATACGGGCTAACCTTCAGACTGCATATAGTTCCGGACGAAACCAAGCGCGTTATAAAATTTACAAACGGCGACAGAGAATATTCCGCGCCTTTTATTTTAGACGAGATAACGAGTGAGTACAGGGCGACTGTAGAAATCAAAGCCGATATGGAAAAAGAATTTGCCGCGGCGCTAATAATAGGCGATACCACCGTTCCCGTAGTATTTAGGTCGATAGTTCCCGACAAGTGCATTACGTACGAAACGGCGCTTAAAGCGCTCGAAAACAAACAAAGCGCGCTACTTAACTCCTATATGAAAGACGGAAATTTTTCCGCTGAAATTTATATGCGAGTATTTGTTAAAGACGGCGCGCCTTACTGGTATATCGGCATAGCCGCGGGAAATGACAGATTAAAAGCGCTTTTAATCGACGGCGTTTCGGGCGAACTGCTCGCGGTACGGGATATTATTTAAAATTATTTATGCCCGACCATCGGTCGGGCACAAGGTATAAATTCTATTGCATTATTGTACAACGTCATCTATATAAGCGATAACCGCAGTACCCGTCAATTTTTCCAAATCGGATTTACTGCTTACGGTGTTATCGAGTATATAAATAAGGAACGCTATCGCAAGACCTGCGGCAAGCCCGCCCAAAACACCCAAAAGCACATATTTAATAAACCCGTTGCTTGAAGAAGTCGTAGGCTCACGCTGTATAGGAACAAATTCCGCGTTATCCGCCGTCAAAAGACCCTGTATCTCTATTTTTGCCGCTTCTATAAATGCGTCGAGTTTGTCCGCCGCGGTTTGGGGGTCTAAATCACTGTAAGAAAAAGTAAATACAAGCCCGTCGCCCGTTTTGATACTGATTGCGCCCGCGGATATTCCGCCGTACGTCCCGCCGAAGTCGCTTTCATAAATCGAGTTTGCTCTTTGAATAAATATAGGCATCTTGACTTCGTCTTTGACCGTTGAAACGTACTTATTGGTAAGCTGGATGTTGGTCGCCATCGTTTTGCCTTCTATTCTCGCTATAAAAATGACAGACTTCGATTGCGTATAAACTGTTTTACTCTTCATAAAGCCCATACCGAATCCCGCCGCAGCACCCAAAACGGTAAGCACGACTATAAGAACTATAAATCTGCGTAAAAACCGCAAAACAGCGGTAAACGAACCGTTTTCTTCTTTCTCTTCAGTATTAATTGCGGGGTTGTTTATTTTCAAAGTTTCTTCCATTATTTTACCTCCGCAACGTCTTCTATATAAGCGATTACGTTAGCACCTGCAAGGGTTTCCAACTGCTCTTTAGATTTAACGGTATTATCTATGAGATAAATTATATAAACTACGGCAAGCGATACAATAAGCCCTAAAACGAACGCTATTATAACCGTCTTTTTAGTAGCGGCATTTGTCGAAACCGATACGCCCGACGACACCCCCGCAAGGTCGATAAGCCCTGCGGTAGCAGTACCGAAATTAAGGAATTGATTAAGAGCAACGTCAGCGGCAAACGCATATATACGCGCCATCGCTTTTGCGTCAGTTGCGCTTACATCTTTAACCCATAATCTGAAATATATAACCGTTTCCTTACTGTCCTTGCTTGAAGAATACGTCGTACCTATGTTGTTCGCGTTAAGCCACTTATTTCTGTAAGTTGCCATAAGTTCTTCAGTAATCTCATATTCGGGGATTTCAGCACGCGCTTCTTTTACTTCGTCCGTATACGCCGCGTTTAATTCCGCAACGAATTCGTCGAGCGTTTTGCCCGATTCCGTATAAAAATGATAATACACGTTAGCCCTGTCCAACACGTCGCCGCTTTTGCAGACGTCTACAGCAGTATCAAGATATGCAAATAAATAGTTGGTACTTGCTACCTGGTCTACTATAGGATTACCATATTCATCCACGGCGTTTATCTGAACGTTGAATTGCACGGGCACGCTTGCAGTGTAAACGGGCTTTTTATTTTTAGCATATAAAAAACCGCCCGCCGCAAACAATAGCGTTATTATAACGATAAGTAAAATATGCGCACGCAAAATATACAGGATATCCACTAAAGAAATCCCGCTTGATTTTTCTGCGTTCTGGCTATTTAACGATTGTTCGTTGTCCATCCGGAAAACACGCCCCCTGTCAGTCCTTGGCTAGAAACAAAGCCAAGCAATAACGATTATACCTTAATCGCAACAAAAAATCAATCCAAATAATAAAAAAATTAAAAATTTTAAGGAATTTTAAAAATTTTGTCGTAAAAAACGCCGTTAAAGCGCTGTTTTACTCCCACTCCACCGTAGCCGGCGGTTTTGAAGTAATATCGTATACTATACGGTTTATACCCTTTACTTCGTTGGTAATACGGCTCGAAGCCCGTTCCAGCACGTCGAACGGAATTCTCGTCCAGTCGGCGGTCATAAAATCGTCGGTAGAAACCGCGCGAAGCGCTACGGTGTACCCGTAAGTTCTCGCGTCGCCCATAACGCCCACGCTTTTGGTGTCGGTTAAAACGGCAAAATACTGATTGCTGATAATTCCCGCGTTTTCCACTTCTTCGCGGAAAATCGCGTCAGCTTCGCGAAGAGTATCAAGTTTTGCTTTGGTGATTTCGCCTATCAACCTTACCGCAAGCCCCGGCCCCGGGAAGGGCTGACGCATTACGAGTTCACGGGGAAGTCCCAAGGAAAGCCCGGCGGCGCGCACTTCGTCTTTAAATAAATAGCGTAGCGGTTCAATAATCTCTTCAAAATCTATAACGTCGGGAAGTCCGCCTACGTTGTGGTGGCTTTTTATGGTAGAAGCGTCGCCCCTGCCGCTCTCTATTATATCGGGATAAATAGTACCCTGAACGAGATAGTCGACTTTGCCTATCTTTTTCGCTTCTTCTTCAAAGATGCGGATAAACTCTTCGCCGATTATTTTTCTCTTTTTCTCGGGTTCAATAACCCCCGCAAGTTTAGTCAAAAATCTGTCTTCCGCGTTTACGCGGATTAAATTCATATCGAACTCGCCGCGGAAAGTTTTTTCCACCAAATCGCCTTCGCTTTTACGTAAAAGCCCGTGGTCCACGAACACGCATACGAGATTTTTGCCCACCGCCTTGTGCAAAAGCAGCGCGGCGACAGAACTGTCCACCCCGCCCGACAGCGCGCATAACACCTTTTTGCCGTTAAGTTTACGCTTGTATTCTTCTATCGTTTCCGCAACGAAATTGCCTATATGCCAGTCTCCCTTGCACCCGCAAACGCCATACACGAAATTTTTAAGTATCGTTTTACCGTATTCGGTATGCGAAACTTCGGGGTGAAACTGTACGCCGTAGATACGGCGTTTTTCGTCTTTTACAGCGGCATAGCAGCACTTGTCCGTGCGCGCTATAGCGGTAAACCCTTCGGGCAGAACGCTTACGAAATCGTTATGGCTCATCCAGCAGATAGATTTTTCGGGCACGCCGTCAAAAAGCGGTTCTTTAGTATCGACGTATAGCGGAATTTTACCGTACTCCGAAGAATTTTCCGCGGAAGACACCGTTCCCCCAGCCATATAGTTTATAAGTTGATGTCCGTAGCAGATGCCGAGCACGGGAATACCCAAATTTAACACGTTCTTGTCGTAGTGGGGCGACTTTTCGTCGTACACGCTGTTAGGTCCGCCCGTAAACACTATGCCCTTGTAGCCTTCTTTTAAAATTTCGTCCGTCGTTATCTTGTTGAACGGTTTAATTTCCGCGTAAACGTTGTCTTCCCTTATGCGCCTTGCGATAAGTTGATTATACTGCCCGCCGAAAGCTATTACCAATATTTTTTCCATACACGCTCTCCGATACTCGTCTATAATATTGAACATAACAATGATATAACAAAACCAAAAAAAAGTAAAGAAAAAACCCTTCCGAAAGAAGAGTTTTTCGTTAATTTATTTTCCGTATTTTTCTTTTAAGTAGTCGAGAGCGGCGGCATAGCCCGCAATACCCTTGCCTGCGATAAATTTTTCCGCATATAGCGAAATATAACTGTTTTTTCTGAACTCTTCGCGAGAATTTATGTCGGTGATATGCACTTCTACCGTGGGGATAGCGACCGCCTTTAACGCGTCTAAAATAGCAATGCTCGTATGCGTGTATGCGCCGGCGTTTATTACTATACCGTCAAAGCGGCGGTAAGCCTTTTGAATTACTGAAACGATTGCGCCTTCAAAGTTCGACTGAAAGCATTTTACCTTTACCCCGATTTTTTTCGCGTGCGATTTGACGCTTTTAACAAGCGCCTTATAATCGCTTTTGCCGTACAAATCGGGCTCGCGAATACCCAGCATATTTAAGTTTACTCCGTTTATAACGAGAATTTTCATAACTCCCCCCCCTAATTTTTAGGATTGTAATTAAAAGCAGAAAATTTCCGCACGATATTTTCCGCTGCAGATTGCTTTTCGCCGTTATTCTCTACCGTAAAATCCGCCGCCCGTTCGTACCATGCTTTTCTCTCTTCGTACAATTTCGCTATGCCGAAATTTTTAGAAAGCGGTCTGCCGTTGGCGGAAAGCAGCGACAAGTCGCGCTTTATATAAAGAATCACGCCGTTTGCCTTAAGTGCGCATACGTTATCTTGCCGTAAAATCGCGCCGCCGCCCGTAGCGATTACCGCGCCGCTATTTATGGCAACTTTTTTTATTATTTCCGTTTCTATATCGCGGAAAGCCTTTTCGCCGTCCGTTTCTATAATTTCCGCGGGGGTTTTATCCGTCGCGCTCAAAATTTCCGCGTCGGTATCGATAAAACCTATGCCGAGAATATCCGCTACCATTTTTCCTATCGTAGTTTTGCCCGAAGACAGCATACCGCAAAGCACAATATTAAGTTTTTTGCGGTACAGCGCGTTGATTATGTCTTCCGTATCGTCGGCGGCGGATATACCCCAGATTTTTTGTGCAAGGAGCGCCTGCTTAACAAGCATCGGCAGTCCGTCCGAACAATTTATATTAAGCCGTTTTGCCTGCGTGATAAGCGCAGTATTAAACGGGTTATAAATACAGTCGAAAACGCCCGTTAAATTCGGGAACGCGCTTAACTCTATCGGCGTTTCGCCGATATCAGGGAACATACCGACAGGGGTTGCGTTTATTATAATTTCGGTATCTTTAAGATTATAGCAGGTTTGATAATTTATTTCGCCAACGCGGCTTACTTTTACTATAGCCTTTGCCTTTTCCGCGTTGCACAGCGCTTCCGCGGTCAAAGCCGCGCCGCCCGTGCCTAAAATCATACCCCGCCTGCCGCGCAAAATGATATTTTTACGCGAAAGCGCGTAGCGCATACCTTCTATATCGGTATTATAGCCGTAATACTTGCCGCCGCGGCGCACGACGGTGTTGACCGCGCCTATCGCCTTTGCGCTTTCGTCCAGCCCGTCTAAAAAAGGTATTATTTCCTTTTTGTACGGAATAGTGATATTAAACCCGTCGTAGCCTTCTTTTATAAACTCGGCGAGTTTCCCACGCGGCACTTCTTTAAGCGAATAGTTTAAGCCGCTTAAAGCGTGTATTTCAGCCGAATAACTGTGCGAAAGGCGTTCGCCTATTAAACAGTATTTCATAGTTTTTCTTTATACGCGCCTAAAAACACGAAGTTTTCCGAACCGTTTTCAAGTTCGGCGATAAGGCTTTGAACCGCGGCGTCGGTTATATCGCCGTCGAAATCGAAGTAGAACATAAACTCAAAGTCCGCCCCCGCTATCGGGCGGGATTCTAACTTGGTAAGGTTAAGACCAAGCGCCGAAAATCTACCCAAAATTCTGTTTAAACTACCCGGTTCATGCGGGAGAGAAGTCATAACGCTCATTTTATCCGCACCCTGATAAATGCAAAGGTCTTTCTGTATCAGAATAAAGCGGGTGTAGTTTGCGTCGCTCGTCTGCACGCCTTGTTGCAAAATTTTAAGCCCGTACGTCTCCGCGCACTCCTTAGAACACAGCGCGGCAAGCGTACCGTCCCCGCTTTCCGCAACCCTTTTTGCGCTAACGGCGGTGTTTTCGTCCGCTTCCGCCTGTAAGCCGCATTTTTTAATAAACTCGTCGCATTGCATAAGCGCCTGCGGGTGCGAAATAACTTTTTTAACCGATTTTATATCCGTATCGGGCAATGCGGCAAGACAATGCGAAATTTTAAGCCGTACCGACTTGACTATATGGAAATTGTGTTTCCGCATTAAATCGTACACTTCGAGTACCGAACCCGCCGTGGAATTTTCGATAGGCAGCACGCCGTACTCGCAAAGTCCGCTTTCCACCGCGCTGAAAACCCCTTCGAAATTTTTAACGTATACTATATTCGACACGGGAAAGAATTTAGCCGCCGCCACGCCGCTGTTTGCGCCCTTTATCCCCTGACACGCAACAGTCGCCGAAGCGGGAAGTTTGGAAAAGCCTTTGGCGATAAGTTCTTTAACCGCTTCGGTCGTAGCAGAAGTTTTGCCCATCACCGCGCTTTGATACGCTTTGCTTGTGAAAAACACCGTTTCGTACAGTTCTTTAAGATACAGCGTAAATTCCTGCGGCACTTTGGACGCAAGGCGGAATATAATCTCCCGTTCCCTGTCGCCGTCCGTTATACTCTTACCCGTTTGCGCTTTTACTTTGGCAACTTCGCCTGAAAGCGCGGTGCGTTCCGCAAAAAGTTCGACTATTTTATCGTCCAAACCGTCTATTTTTTGTCTTAATTCCGAAAGTTCCATACCTTTCTCCTTATTAAAGTATTTCGTCCGCTATCGCGATAGCCGCCGCGCTCTCAATCACGGGTAGCGCGCGCGGCACTACGCACGCGTCGTGCCTACCGTTTATAACTATTTCCGTATTTTCTTGTCTTTCTAAATCCACCGTCTTCTGCGGTAGCGATATTGACGGCGTGGGGCGGAAAGCCACCCTGAACGTTATGGGATTGCCGTTGGCTATGCCCCCGTTTATGCCGCCCGCGCGGTTAGAATAAAACCCGACTTTGCCGTCCTTAATATATAAGCCGTCGTTTGCTACGCTTCCGCGCATCTCTGCTAAATCAAAGCCGTCGCCGAACTCCACGCCCTTTACCGCGGGGATAGCGTACACAAGGCTTGCGATTTTGCCTTCAAGCCCGCCGAACAGATTATCTCCCACGCCCTTTACGCCGAAAATAACGCACTCCGCTACGCCGCCGACCGAATCCCCGACCGATTTTGCCGCCCGTATTTCTTCGGTAATTTCGTCTTTTTTATCAAGCGACGGGAAACCGCCGTTTCTTTTTTTCCGTATTTCTTCCGCTGAAAGCGCACCGCTTTTATAGGATTGCGCAAAGACTTTGCCTACCGACGACACATAACTTTCTATTTCTATACCGCGCGTTTTAAGGTACTGTTTAAGTATTCCGCCGACGATAGAGAAAGGTGCTGTAAGCCGTGCCGAAAATCTGCCGCCGCCCGAAAAGTCCAGCGCGCCGTCTTTTAAGTGCCACGCATAATCCGCGTGCGACGGGCGGGGCTTACCATATAGCGCGGAATAGTCCTTGCTTATTTTATTTTCGTTTTTTATTTCCGCGGTAAATTCGCCGTCTATAAACCCGTTTTTTACGCCGTAAAATATCGGACTGTCGGGTTCTTTTCTCGAAGTGGAAAACACGCTGTCGGTTGCCTTTCTTCTTGATAAAAACTCGTTAAGCGCGCTTTCGTCAAAGGTGAAAGACGGAAAACCCGCCGCCTTAACGCCTATTTTGTCCGCGTGGGATTCCCCGTAAATTTCTATACGGAGTTTTTTGCCGTTATATATTGACATCGGCTTTGCCCCCTAAAAGTTTAATATCTTCAAAAAACGACGGATAGGATTTGGCACAGTATTCTGCGCCGTCTATTGTAGAAAGCCCGTCTGCCGCCGCCGCGATAACCGCCGCACTCATCACCGTTCTGTGGTCTTTTCCGCCGCTAAAATCACCGCCTTTCGGCGCGCCGCCGTAAACGGTAAGCGCCGCGCCGTCGTACTCCGCGCGAACGCCGCAGGTTTTAAGCGTGTCTATTATTGCCGCAATCCTGTCGCTTTCCTTTATCTTAAGCCTTTCTATGCCCGTAAGCCGCGTTTTGCCGCTGCTAAACGCCGCGACGGAACATATAACCTGCGCAATGTCGGGAAAATTTTCGCAATAGATTTCTTCTATGCCTGAAAGCGCGCCTTTTCCCACGGTGATTTTACCGTTTTCTACAGACACTTTTGCGCCGAATTTACGCAGTATATCCAAAATAGCGCTATCCGGCTGTAAAGACGGATATTTAAGATTATTTACCTCAACTCTGCCGCACAGCGCGCCTATCGCAAGCGGGAAAGCCGCGCCGGACCAGTCGCCTTCGATGAACGCCTTTTCGGGCGGGGTAAAGCCGCCTTTGATTTTATAGCCCGTCAAAGTTTCTGAAATTTGCACGCCGAACTCTTTTAACACGCTTACGGTTATATCTATATAGCCCTTGCTTACCCTGTCGCCCGTGAATATTATTTCGCTATCTCCGCTTAAAACGGAAAGGGCGAACAAAAGCCCCGAAGCGAACTGCGAACTTAAACCGCCGTTTATATAATAAGTGCCGCAAACAAGTTTCCCCTTGACCGTATGCCCCGAAATGGTAGCGCCGTGCCCGTTTACCGCCGCCGCGATATCTTCTACGGGGCGGGAAATAAGTTTGCCCCTGCCCGTAAATGACGCTTCTATCCCCAAAGCCGCCGCCACGGGCATTAAAAACCGCATTGTAGAACCGCTTTCCCCGCAATCTACCGTCGCTTTTTCCACGGGCGTTCTACCGTTTACTATAACGGTATCGCCGTTCTTTTCAATAATGCCGCCTAAACTTTTTACGGCGGAAAGGGTAGCAAAAACGTCTTCCGAAAAGCCGACGTTTTCTATAGCGCATTTTTTGCCCGCGAGAAACGCCGCGATAATATATCTGTGCGCAAAAGATTTAGAAGGCGGCGCACACACTTCCCCGTCCGCCTTAAAAGGACTTAAAACTATTTTCATAATCTTTTATCATCTTTTCAATATCGGAAATTTTGATTTTTACTATTTCCGCTTTGCCTAAATCTTTCACCGCGACGAAATTAACGCTGTCGCCGTACCGCTTTTTGTCCGCAGTTATCTGCCGCGCTATGCTTTCCGCACAGTAGCCGCAACTTAAATCGTGCTTACCGCTTGTAAGCAGCGCATACATACGCGCAACGGTTTCATCCGAAAGCCCGTAAATACGCCTTGATATTTCCACCGCGTAAACCATACCGCGTGCAACGCACGCCCCGTGCGACAGCCTATAGCCCGAAAGTTTTTCTATCGCGTGCCCTACGGTATGCCCGAAATTAAGTAGCGCGCGGCAGCCGCTTTCTTTTTCGTCCTTTTCCACTATATCGCGCTTTATTTTAAGGCACTTATAAATAAGCGCGGCGTTTATATCGCGTATATCTTCTCTCTTTACCGTATCGGATAAAAACGCGTACTTTATGACTTCGCCCAGCCCGTTTTTAATCTCTTTAACGGGAAGCGTTTTCAAAAACCCCGTATTTACGTAGACGGCGGACGGCTGATAGAAAGTTCCGCAGAGATTTTTGCCCGCTTTAAGGTCTATGGCGGTCTTTCCGCCTACCGAAGAATCTACCATAGCAAGAAGAGTCGTCGGTACTGCGATTAAAGTTATCCCGCGCATATACGTAGAAGCGGCAAACCCCGCAATATCGCCCACAACGCCGCCGCCTAACGCGATAACGGTATCCGCACGCGTAAAGCCGTTTTCGGCAAGCGCGTTTATTATCTTTAAATAGTTCGTCGCGTTTTTACTCTTTTCCCCGCGTTTTATCACGATTTTTATTACCCGCTTGGCGGCAAAAAAGCCGTCCAGAGCGCCGCCGTAAAACCCCATCACCTTATCGTCGGTAATTATCGCTACGCTTGCGCCTTTAACGAGCGGCAAAATCCGTTCGGAAAACAGACTTAAATCTTCCGCTATCGTTATATCGTAGGTTTTAGATGCGCGCACTTTTAATTCATACATTGTCGGTTTTCCCCTGTTCTATACGGATTTTCCGGTCGTTGCCCGCGGAAAATAAGCGCGACAACGTTTCGTAATCCTTTTCCGCTATAGCGTTGCGGTATTTATTGAGATTATTTATCAGTTCGTCGAGTTCTTTTAGGGCGTTATCGCTATTTAATGCGATAAGTTCCGTCCACAGTTCGGGGTTCATGCGCGCAACTCGCGTTAAATCCCTGAAACTCCCCGCCGAATAGCCCAAGCGGTTTTCCGCCTGATTGTTAAGTATAAACGCGTTGGAAACTATATGACAAAGTTGCGAAGTGTAGGCGATAACCCCGTCGTGATGATTAGCGTCCGTTATCACCACGCGCGAAAACCCTATTGCCAGATAAAATTCTTTCACCGCGTCTATTGTGAATATGTCCGCTTTTACAGGCACGAGTATCATAGACGCTTTTTCAAACAAGGTGATTGACGAGTGTTCTATGCCCGAATATTCCCTGCCCGCCATAGGGTGCGCGCCGATAAAATTCAAGTCCGTAAACTTGTCTGACAGTTCGCGCATTATTTTTACTATCACTCTTTTAACGCCGCAGAAGTCCGAAACGGTAGCGCCGCGCTTTAAAAGCGGCAAAAATGGCGCTATCGCTTTTTCAAACTTACTCGGGTTTACCGCGGCGATAAGTAAATCCACTTCCCCCGCGTTGTCTTTGGTCAAAGGCGCTGTAAACGCGTGCAGAAGTTCGCACTTTAGCATAACTTCGTCGCTTAAGTCGAACCCGTACACGGTGTATCCCTTTTTTACGAGCGCGCGCCCGAAAGAGCCGCCCATAAGCCCCATACCGACTATGCCTATTTTCATACCGTTCTGTGCTTATTGACGAGCGGAAGCATAACGTCTATTTTTTCCACTATATCCCTAAACTCTTCGGGACGAATTGACTGCGCCCCGTCGCAAAGCGCGTGCAAGGGGTCGTTATGCACTTCTATCATAAGCCCGTGCGCCCCCGCGCCGACCGCCGCCAGCGACAGCGGTTTAACCAGCCTTGAAAGCCCCGAAGCGTGCGACGGGTCTACGACTACCGGCAAGTGCGTAAGTTCTTTAAGCAAAGGTATCGCCGACAAGTCGAGCGTGTTTCTCGTATACGGTTCGAAAGTTCTTATGCCGCGTTCGCAAAGAATAATGTCTTTGCAACCTTCGCTCATAATATATTCGGCGCTCATAAGCCACTCTTCGACGGTGTTTGCAAGCCCGCGCTTTAACATAACGGGTTTATTCAGCCTGCCAACTTCTTTTAACAGTTCGAAGTCCTGCATATCGCGCGCGCCTATCTGTATTATATCCACGTCGCGGAACAAGTCTATATGCCGTATACTCATTATTTCCGTAATTATGGGCATACCCGTTTCCGCCTTGGCTTTAAGCA
>CAMORY010000017.1 GCA_946624395.1 uncultured Clostridia bacterium
GCTCTCTATGTGATGTTTATACGTTTATTGAAATTATCGAACAAAATTCTTTCGTGCGCGGCGTGCTGGTCGATAAAATAGATATCCTGCCCGTCATCAAAAATCAAAAAGGTATTTAACACCTGCCCGATATACTTTAATTCCCTGTCGATTTTAATTTCTTCCTGACGCGGCGTTATATCAAATGGGAAATCGGGTTTTTCGTTAATCCCCTTTTTCTCCCTTTCGAGTTTTTCGAGATAGGCTTTATTTTCCGCAAAAATATCAGTCGCCGCAGTTTCGCTTTTAATTTCGTCTATAGGTAAGTCCGAAACAGACTTTTTGCCGCTATCGTTAAAAACTATCTTATCAAAACCCGAATAAGTGCCGTAATTGCGTTTTTCAGGCGCGTTATGCGTGGCATAATTAACAGGCGTTTCGTTAGTATTTATATTATTATTTTGAGATTTGACACCCGACACGATATTTAACGCTTCTGAAGTTCCGTCAAGCACTTTCGAAACGGCGGAATACACCGCCCCGTATACTATTTGGTTATTTGAAAACCGCACGTCGATTTTATTCGGGTGAACGTTTACGTCCACTACGTCTGTCGGCATAGTAAGCGAAAGGGTATAAAAAGGATACTGCCGTTTCATAAGATACGCGGAATACGCGTTCATTACCGCCGCGGAAACGGTAGAGTTAACTATATATCTGCCGTTTAAAAATACCGATTGATAGGTTCTGTTGGGCTTGGTAAAGTAATGTTTGCCGATATAGCCTTTTATTTTAATACCGTTTTTTTCGGTGTCTATATAAAAGCAATCCTTTATAGCGCCCGCGCCGTAGACGGAAATAAAAGCCGATTCTTCCCCGTCGCCATACGACTGATAGACTGTTTTACCGTTTGCAAGGTATTTAAACGCCACGGACGGATTGCCGAGTATGAATTTTGAAACTATACTCGTTATCTCCCCTTCTTCGCTTTTGTCGGTTTTTAAAAATTTCTCCCGCGCGGGGGTATTGAAAAACAGATTATTTACGGAAATTTCCGTACCGAGTGCCGAAGGATAATCGGAAATCTCTACGTTTTCGCCGCCTTCGGTGTAGAGTTTAGCGCCCGTTTCCTGATTTTTTGGGCAAGAAACGATAGAGAGTTTGGATACGGACGCAATACTTGCAAGCGCTTCACCGCGGAAGCCGAGCGAAGTTATGTTATCAAGGTCTTTAACGGACGAAATTTTACTCGTCGCGTGCGGCATAACCGCCTTTTTAAGTTCGCTTTTTTCTATGCCGCTACCGTTATCGGTAATCCTTATAGAAGCGATACCGCCCCGTTCAATTTCTATAATAACGGAAGTAGCGCCCGCATCGATAGAGTTTTCTACGAGTTCTTTAACGACGGACGCAGGGCGTTCCACCACTTCGCCCGCGGCGATACGGTTGTAGATTTTACTGCTTAAAATATTGATTTTACTCATCTTTTCCCCTTAATTTTTCGTTCAACTCGCTTACGATATTAAACGCCTGCATAGGAGATAAATTATTTAAATCTATCTCTTTTATTATCCTTTCCGTTTCCGAAAGTCTGCCCGCCGTTTCAGGCTTCGTTTCCCCGCTTTGCGGAGCGACGTGCTGATTTTCGAGTTTTTTAAGAATATTTTTTGCGCGATTTGTTATTTCTTCGCCAACTCCCGCCAAAACTGCCACTTCTATACCGAAACTCTTATTCGCGCCGCCGCGCGTTATCTTGCGTAAGAAGATTACCCCGCTCGGCATTTCTTTTACGCTGACTTTATAGTTTTTAATCCCGTCTATTACCCCTTCGAGTTCGGTAAGTTCGTGATAATGCGTTGCAAACAAGGCTTTTGCCCGCACTTTCTCGGTAAGGTATTCAAGCGCCGCCCACGCTATACTCAAGCCGTCGTAAGTACTCGTACCGCGCCCCACTTCGTCAAGAATAAGAAGAGAGTTTTCGGTGGCGTTTTTGACGATATTAGCCACTTCGGACATTTCCACCATAAAGGTGCTTTGGTCGTTTATCAGGCTGTCGCTTGCGCCTATTCTGGTAAACACCTTGTCCACAAGCGGAATTGTTGCTTCCATCGCGGGTACGAAAGAACCAATATGCGCCATTACGGTGATTATCGCAATTTGCCGCATATACGTGCTTTTACCCGCCATATTAGGACCGGTGATTATCATAGTACGGTTTTCGCCGCTATCTAACAGGCAGTCGTTAGGCACGAACCGCTGTTTTAGCGCCGCTTCCACTACGGGATGTCTGCCGTCTTTTATATACAGAGTTTCGCCGTAGCCCGCAATTTTGGGCTTGACGAACCCTTTTTCGCGCGCGACGGTTGCAAGCGAAATAAGCGCGTCGAGTTCGGCTATCGCTTCCGAAGTCTCCTGAAGCGCGGCTACCTTTGCAGTAAGCCCCGTTTTTATTTCGTTAAATAAGCGCAGTTCCAGATTTTCTGCACGCTCTACGGCGGTTAAAATTTTCTCTTCCAACGCTTTAAGGTCTTCGGTTATGTACCTTTCGGAACCCGCAAGCGTTTGTTTTCTTATATAATCGTACGGAACTTTATCTTTAAAAGAATTCGTTATCTCGATAAAATACCCAAAAACGCGGTTATATGAAACGCGCAAAGTTTTTATACCCGTCCGCTCGCGCTCCTTGTCTTCTATCTGCTGCAGAGCGTTCCTGCCGCCCGAAGCAAGCGCGCGCAAGTCGTCAAGTTCAGAATTATATCCGTCTTTAATATACTTTTCGGGCTTGCCGTTTTTGCCCTTCGCACCCATATCCGCTCCATCGTCCGCAATAGCGCGGTCTAAAAGCGCCACTACGTCGGTGTAGTCCGATAACTTTTCGATAATATCCGAAACGTACTCGTTATCTATGCCAGAAAGTTGAAATTTAATGCTCGGAATAACGGCAAGCGATTTTGAAAGCGCCACGCAGTCTTTCGGCAAAAGATTACCGTTGGATATTTTACCCGTTAATCTGCCCACGTCTTTAACGGTGGAAAGAATATCGGTAAGGCTTTGGCGAATAAGCGTATTGTTATAAAA
>CAMORY010000018.1 GCA_946624395.1 uncultured Clostridia bacterium
AGTTTCTGCGGCGGGGAATTCGAAGTTCCGACCGACGGGTTCGAAACGGGCGACGAAGTTATAGTGTACGTACCGTTTACGGCGATAACGCTTACCGACGACGAAGAAGACGGGGTTATCGGCGCAAACGTTTCGCAGAGTTTTTATAAAGGTAATTACTACCAAGTGCAGGTATTTACCGACAGCGACGACGATTTCTATATAGATACCGCCGACGAGTGGGATATGGACGACAGGGTCGGTATTATTATCGACGGCAGTAAAGTAAAACTTGAAAAATATAATCCCGAGAGTAAAACAGAAGGGGAAACCGAAAATGCGTAAAACGGCAAAAACCTTCCGCCCGACGGCGTTTGCTTTCCCGTATCTTACAATAACGCTGGTTTTCGTTATCGTGCCGCTTGTACTTATACTGTTTTACGCGTTCCGCGGCGAAGACGGGTCTTTTACTTTCAGCAACTTTACGGAAGTTTTTAAGAACGAAGAAACGCTTAACAATCTTTGGGGGACTGTGAAAATCGCGTTGATTTCCACGGTTATATGCCTTTTGATTGCTTATCCCGTGGCGTATATTCTTGCATCGTCGCCGTTCAATAAGATAGCCGTGCTTTCACTTGTTTTTATAATACCTATGTGGATAAATTTCTTATTGAGAATGTTCGCGTTAAAGTCCGTGCTTGCCATTATGGGTATAGAGCGGGGATACACCGCGGCGATTATAGGTATGGTGTACGACTTCTTCCCGTATATGCTTTTACCCATTTATACGGTTCTCGTCAATATGGACAAAAGTTATTTGGAAGCGTCTAACGATTTAGGCGCAAACAACGTCCGAACGTTTTTTAAAATCACTCTTCCGCTTTCCTTTTCGGGAATCGTAAGCGGAATAAGTATGATGTTTATGCCTATATTCAGTTCGTACGCAATAACCGAAATGATGGGCGATATGGGTACTTCCGTTATAGGTTCTAAAATAGCGAGCCTGTTCGAAGCCCACGATTACGGCTACGGTTCGGCGCTTTCGTTCGTATTGCTTATTATAGTTTTACTCGTGGTGTTTATAACCACTTCTATGACGGGTAAAGCCTCAAAAACGGCAAAGGCAGGTAAAGCACAATGAAAAAATCGTCAGCAATATCTTTAGCCGTTAAATGGTTTATTCTTATAGTCGTACTTATTGCCGTGTATCTGCCGCTTATAATGATAGTCGCGTATTCGTTCAGTTCGTCAACGTCAGTCGGCGGCGACTTCGGAGAATTTACGACGGGGCTGTATACTAAACTCTTTAAGAACGCCAAACTGCTTACCGCGCTTAAAAATACGCTTTTGATAGGCTTTATTTCAGCGCTGTTTGCAACCCTTCTCGGCACTACCGCCGCGATAGGTATTCATTATATGCGCAGAAAAGCCCGCGCGCTTACCGAAGCGTCTTCGCAAATAACTATAGTAAACGCGGAAATTGTCACGGCAATGGGATTTTTCCTTTTAATGATTTTTTTAAGGGATACGTTAAGCCTGCCCGCTAATTTCAGTATGGCATACCTTATAATCGCTCACACCGTAATTACTACGCCTTACGTTATTTTAACCGTTTCGCCAAGGCTTAAGCAGTTAAATCCCAACCTGTTGGAAGCGAGTATGGACTTGGGTGCAGGACCTATGCGCAGTTTGATTACCGTAATGCTTCCGCAACTTGCGGGCGCTATGATATCGGGGTTTGCTTTGGCGTTTACGCTTTCGCTCGACGATTTCGTTATAACTAATATTAACGCGAAAGGGGCGGGGATAGATACTATTTCGACTTTTATCTATAAAAATATAAGAAGGGGCATACCGATAGAGATTCGCGCCCTGTCAACGATAATTTTTGCGGCGGTGCTTATCGCGCTTATCGTTTATAATATCGTTAAAAATAAAAAACTAAAAGAACAGAAGAAAAAAGTTTTATAAAGGAGAAAAAATGAAAAAACTTATCTGCTTGTTGCTTTGTGCGCTTATGGCTATTGCCCTTCCGACGTCGCTCGTCGGTTGCGGAACTCCGCGTGAAGAGTTGCTTAAAATCTATATGCCCGGCGACTATATTGACGAGGGTATATTTGAAGAGTTCGAGAACTGGTACGAACAGGAAACAGGTAAAAAAGTTTCGGTAGAGGTTGAGTATTTTGCCGCAGTTGAAGATATTCAGCGCGACGTTGAAGACGCTAAAACCGATTACGATTTGCTGTGCCCCAGCGACTATATGGTAGAATATCTTATTTCGAAACAACTTGTAAAAGAAATAGATAAGACCGTAATAGACGTAGAAGCGGAAGGACTTTTCAGGGAAGAGTACCTTGAAAGCGCGAGAGAGTTTGACCCCGAACTTAAGTATTCCGTGCCTTATATGTACGGAACGTTAGGTATCGTATACGACATAACCAAAACCAACGGACAGAAAATCACCAGTTGGTACGCGTTGTTCGGCAACGAATACGCGGGGCATAGGTCTGTAAAGAAATCTGTGCGCGATGGATATGCGGCGTCGTGTATATATAACGCAAGAAACGACGCGGACAACGTTGCAAGTCTTACAGGCAACGCGCAGAAACAAAAAATACAGGCTATTTTCGAAGATACTACCGACACGACGATAGCGAACGCCAAAACGGTTTTACAGAGACTTAAAAGCGATAACGGTACGGTTTGGGATACGGACGACGTTAAATTCGAAATGGCGGCGAACGACAGTAGCGTCGCCGTGGCGTTA
>CAMORY010000019.1 GCA_946624395.1 uncultured Clostridia bacterium
CAAACCTTAACGGCTGAATTTTGATAGAACCTTAGATAATAAAACCTTACGGCGGGGGCAAAATTTCCCCCCCCCGGTTTTTTTTTAAAAAATAAAAAAAATTTTTTTATTTTTTTAAAAAAAAACGGCGGGGGGAAATTTTCCCCCCGCCGTAAGGTTTTATTATCTAAGGTTCTATCAAAATTCAGCCGTTAAGGTTTGATTTATAGAATTCAAGTTCGGGAATAGTCAAAGCGCCGTCGTTTATTCTTTCAAACGTTTCAATAAGCGTTGACGTACAGGAAACCGCTAACACGCCCATATACGCCTTGTATTCGTCTTCCTGCTTTACCGATACGGGCATAAAGTCTGCGGTCATAACCACTTCTAAAGTGCTTTTGCTGAAAGTCGGAAGTTCGCTTAACCCACCCATCTTATACATATTGACGCGGTAGTTATTAACGCCCTTTTCTACGTCTATTTCGTATCTGTAAGTATATAACCCGCCGTCCGACGATATTAACTCCGCTTTGGTTATAGTATTTACGTTCAGTTCGTAGTTGCTGAGTTCTCTGAAATCCGTGCCGTATTGTTGAATAAAAGCGGTATAGTTATACTTTGTCAATTTGTTTTTATCAGAATTTACGTCAAGTTCGCCGTCTATCACAAGCACGGCGTTATTTTCGATAAAAAACCGATTAGACGTGCTTTTGAACAGGCTTTCAGAACGGGAAACATATAAAGCGTCCTGCCACGATTTGTATTTTTCACCACTTACCGTCTGCGTGGTTAAGCCTGCGTCCACTTCGCCCGAAATTACGGTGTGATACGAATTTAAAGTTTTAAGGTTATACGCCAGAACAAACAAACTTTCCGTAGGTGAACAGTCGGCTATGTCTTTCGTATTGTTATCGATATACGTGTTATTTGCGGGCGTAATCGACACTTCGCTACGCGCCTGACCTTTAGGTCTTGCAAAATACATTATAGTCAAAACCGCCCCTACCGCTATTACGAGCGACAGAACGACTATAAGAGTTATCTTTAACGGCTTTTTCATTTTTCAGTCCTTATATTAAACCTTACTGCAAAATTATAGTATAATTATCTATTATTGTCAACCCATAAGTTTATAAACCAAAAAACAACCCGAAATCGGGTTGTCTTTTAATAAAAAGATTTTCTATATTTAAAGCGTTAAGATTAAAGCGGCAAATCCTTTTCTTTAAATCTCTTGAACGCCACGAAATAACAGATGCTTCCGACGGCGATAAGAATAGCCGCTTTCCACAAAAACGCCGAAGAGTATTCGAGTATGGACATTACGTCGAACAACGATATAATAGACACGTAGTTGAAATATTTAAGGGAATCCATGCGTATAACCGATGGAATTACCGGCGAACCGAACAGCCCTAAAATTGTTGCCACCAAAAAGAAAATATTAAGTCCGCCGCCGATAGCCATAGCGTTTTTACTGCGGTTAAACACGCTTGACGCCAAGAACGAAATACCGCTCATAGCGAACATAACGATAAACGCGTTAAGATTTATTAAAAGCAGTTTGCCGACGTTCAAATCGGTTTTCACGTCCACTATGAGAATACTTACTACCGAGCACACCGCGGTACATAAGAACATCAAAAACAGCGAACCGATAAGATACAGCGCCTGCGTTGCGCTTACTGTGCTGCGCTTTGTCGGCGTAGACAAAACGTACGCCATAGAACCGCTGTCCACCTGCCCCGCGATAAGGTTGTTCGCCGCCATTATCATATATATTATAGGCAGCAGCAGCCCTGCAATCTTAAAGAATATCGAACCGACTAAAATGCCGTATAAATCCATACTGCCTATATCTTCCAACGCGTCGCCTACTTCTTCGGGAAGCGTAGAAAGAATACTTGACGTAAAACTTGCTTTCAGTTCCGCTCTTATTCCGCCCTCGGTCTCGTCTGGTTTAATATTCTCTAGCCTGTAAGCGAGATTTGCCCTGTAATTTATCACCACCGTTCTCGCTATGTTTTTAACATTTTCATAATCGGTAAACCCGAATCCCGAGTATTCTTCCGCTGTGATGCCGTAATCTTCAAGTTCGTGCAGTACTTTTTCCACGTTATCGGGGTTTACCATATTGCCCGCAAGGAAAATAGTAGAGTTAATAAACGCGTACTCCCCAACGTATTCCGCGCGCTCTTCTGCCGTCATAGTCAAAGCGCCCGAAACGTCGTAGCGCGGCGCAGTCTCTCCTACCGAAACATAAAATGCGTCGAATTGATACGTGTTTTCCGCTACCATCGGATTAAACACGCCCATTATTATTCCCATAACTTCCTGCGCTTCTACGGAATCCGCTTCGTAGCCGAGTTCGGTGGCAACGCCCGCGCAATACTGTTGCAATGCTACCGCGGCGTAGGCATACGCCGCCGCGTTTGCGGCGTCTGCACCTTCCGCAACATATTTCTGCTGGTATTCTTCAGAGTTAACGTATGCGACAAAGGCTTGGTCGAAATAATACAGCCCCGAAGACGACAGTTCGTAATAATTAAGCGCGCGGTTTTTCGTCTGCGCGGTTAGTTCTGCCTCTATCATGGCGTTTTCAACGGCGACTTTGGTTTTACTCAAATTCCCGTTGCCCGCGATAAGCATAACGCATACGAGCATAAAGCAAACTGCGAAAGTTATTATCGCCCACATAAGCCCGTTCGCCTTGCAGGACTGTTTCAATAAAGGTTTACTTATCATTATCCGTTCTCCTTCTGATTTTTTATAATCTCGGCGAAACATTTTTCGAGAGTATATTTTACTTCCGAAATAAATTTAACGTCGTAATTTTTAAGGCTTAAAAACAAAGCCTGAATTTTCGTCTTTTCAATATTTACCGTCAGTTGATTGTATTCTTTTTGGTCTCTTATAAAGTTATAGTCGAGTTTTTTAAACGCTTCGTAGTCTTTTTTATCGTTGAACTCTATCTTAAAATCGGCGACTTTGCGTTCACGAATATCCCGCATATCCACTACTGTAAGAAGTTTCCCGCTATCGATAAGTGCCACACGGTCTGCAATCTTTTCCAACTCTTCGTAAAGGTGCGAACTTATAAGTATGGTCTTGCCGCGCTTTTTCTCTTCCAAAAGAAGGTCTAAAAACGCCACACGCATAAGCGGGTCAAGCCCCGTGGTCGGTTCGTCTAAAATCAGTATTTCGGGATTACTCATAAGCGCGCCGACGACCGCAGTCTTTTGCTTCATACCCTTGCTCATACGCTTTAAGTTGGCGCTGGGGTCTAATTGCAGTTTTTCCGTAATATAATTTGCATAACTTAAATCTTTAACGCCCAAAAATTCCGCCTGCGACTTTAAAAACGCCGTGCCTGTGGGAAGGTCGGGAAAGGCTATTTCCCCAGGCACGTAGCCGATATACGGTTTAGTCTTCTCGGCATCTTGCCAAGCGTCTTGCCCGAAAATCTTTACCGTGCCGCTGTCGGGCTTTATAAAACCCATAATGTTTCTTATTGTCGTGGTCTTGCCCGCTCCGTTCGCACCGACAAACCCCAAAATTTCGCCGCGGCGGAGTTCGAAATTCACGTCGAACACGCCTTTATTCTCGCCGTAATCTTTGGTAAGTCCTTTTATTTCTATAAGGTTTTCCGTCATAGCGCGCCCCCGAAATTTTTATCTTCTTTATAATATTTCATAAAATAATCTTCCAGAGTTTCCTTTTCATGCGTAAAGTCCGAAATCCCGTATGCCGCAAGGTCGGAAATGAGATAGTTAACGTCCTTATCGTTTACGGCAATCCTTACCGCGTCCCCGTCTTTATCTATAACCTTATAATGCGGGTTATTATCGTCTTCCGCAATGAATTGTTGCTTATCCGCTTGATTGTTGAATTTAAGGCGGTAAATTTTATCCCGTTTATGCTTCAAATCGTCCGCCACGAATTCCGATACTATTCCGCCGTCTTTAATTATCGCTATCCTGTCGCAGGTAGCGTCCACTTCGCCGAAAATGTGGCTGGAAAGCAATATGGTTTTGCCGCGCTTTTTCTCTTCTTTTACAAATTCGATAAAACGCTGTTGCATTTTAAGGTCAAGCCCGCTGGTCGGTTCGTCTAAAATAAGAATATCGGGGTCGTTTATAAACGCCACCACTACTGCGAGTTTTCTCTTTACCCCAAGACTCATACGCTTGGTTTCACCGCTCGGGTCGAGTTCGAACGCGTCGATAAGATATTTTATATAGTTTTCGTCGGTAGCGCGCTTCATCTTTTTCATCATATCCAGAAACTCGTACCCCGTAAGCCCTGCGGGCAAGGCTATTTCGCCCGGCAGATAGCCGACTTTCGACATAAACTCGGTATAACGGTTAAAACTTTCTTTACCTAAAATGCGCGTGTGTCCGCTCTGCGGTCTGGAAAAACCCATAAGATGCCGTATGGTCGTGGACTTGCCCGCGCCGTTAGGCCCTAAAAACCCGAACACTTCGCCCTGATTTACCGTGAAAGAAACGTCGAATACGCCGCGATTGTGTCCGTAATCTTTAGTTAAGTTCTCAACTTCGATTTCTTTCATAAAATCTCCTTTCGATTTTTTCGACAAACGTATATTTTATTGACCATAATCTAAATATATGATATATTGTAAAAAAAGGCAATTAAAAAACGTTCGCACAAGTTTACACTAAACACAAAACAGTAAAATAACAGACAAAAACCTATATTTGTCTAAAATCAGGGGGGTATTATGGAAAAATACAGAGACGATTTGCGGGTCAGAAGAACGAGAAAACTTTTAAGCACAGCGCTTTTCGATATGATGGCGGAACAGGACTTTTCGAGAATAAGCGTAAACGATGTCTGCGAAAAAGCGATGGTGCACAGAGCGACTTTTTACAATCATTTTAAGGATAAAGACGATTTACTTAACTACACTTTAGACGAAATTCAGGAAGAACTGTTTGAAAAAAGCGTCAAAGATTCGGACTTGTATTCAGGAAAACAAACTTATATAAACCTTATAAGTTGCGTAATAGATTTCGTAATGGAAAACAACGACAAGTTGGCGAAGATAAGGAAAAACTGTTCCGAAAAAATGATTTTTTCTTTTATCGAAACGATGAAACGCAGTATCAAATATCTGATAAACAAAAATAAAGTAAACAACGAATACGATATTCCCTTGGATATTATCATAAATTTTTTCACGGGCGGGTTCACAATGATAGGGCTTAACTTAATAGAAGACAAAAAAACTTACTCTAAAGAAGAACTTACGCGCTTTTGCGACGTATTGCTTGACGAAAAAATCTTTAAGACAAAATAAAACCCCCTTTGGACGCAAAATTGTGCGCCCAAAGGGGGTAAAATCCCGATTTCTGTCTTTTTCATTTTAATTTATATTTTTATTTCCGTAAGGTCTACGCCGTTATCGAAATCTTCCATAATGCCCGCAATCTCCAAGGAAATTTCCTTACTTATATGCGGAACGGCCGTTTTGGTTTCCACGTCTTTATAGAAAGATACGAGTTCGTAATTTATACCTTCGTTGTCGAGTTGATAGAAAAACCGCTTATTGTCGTTGGAATCTTCGTACCGTATCTCAAAATACTCGGTTTTCCACCACGGCGCGGGAACGTAAATATAACCTTTAGTGCCGGAAATTATCATTTCCCCTTCGGATTTTACGCCTTTGCCGACTTTAACGCTCGCCACCGCGTCCTTATACACGAAACGGATATTGGTGAACGCGTCGGTCTTTTGTTCGTTGTCGAAATACCCCGCAACTATACTCTTTGACACGTAATCCGTGCCGAGTATCTGGAATACGGGCAAAAGCGCCGTAGGACCCCAGTCGTAAATGCTCTTAAGTTCCGCCGCGCTTAAATCGCTTTTGTCGTCGCTTATCAAACTCGTGCAAGTGGTTTCAACCGACACGACTTTGCCGATTTTACCCGCTTTTACCAACAGCAAAAGCCTGTTGTACGCCATAGAATAAGCGGTCTTTATCGATTCGAACAACACGCAGTCGTTCGCCTTTGCGTCTTCGAATAATTTTGCGCACTCGCTACGGGTAAGCGCCAAAGGCGATTCCATCAGCACGTGCTTTTTGTTTGCCAAAGCGACGCTTGCGTGCTCGAAATGTTTGTCCACGGGGCTTGCTATATACACGGCGTCCACACTTTCCAAAAACTGCGGAACGGGCTTTTTAACGATAAACTCTCTGTCGCATTTGGGGAAGGAATTTGCTTTCGTAGCGCAAACGCCCACGAAATTCATACCGTCGACCAGCCTGCTGCCCTTTATAAACTTACAGATATACGGTGCGTCGCCTATCGCGCCGAAATTCATAAGTTGTCTTTCCGACCTTAACTGCGTGCTGGAAATCCCTTCCGTTCTGTCGAGATACACGACTTTGCAGTATTCTTTAAGGTAGTCGAAAACCCCTTTCCAGTCCGAACCGACGGTGAAAATATCCACGCCGTAGCGCTCTATATCGTCGATTTTCTGTCCTTCGTACTCTTCGACTATTATTTTATCGGCAATACCCGTGGCGCGCACGTTTTCAATGCGCTCCATAAGCGACTGCTGAACATTGATTTTACCGCGTTCGCGGTCAAAATCGTCCGCCGTGACGCCGACTATCAGGTAGTCGCCCAAGGCTTTCGCCCGCTTTAACAGGTTTATATGCCCGTAATGTAATAAGTCGTACGTTCCGTACGTGATGACCTTAATCATATATCACTTAAAAAATCCCTTGTTTTTAAGACTTATAAACGCGCCGATTAACGTATCGTAATCTTTTTCGGTAAGCGCGCCGATATGCCCGACCCTGAACACTTTGTCTTTAAGTTCGCCGCCGTTGGGGCAAATCCATATGCCGTAATTGTCCTTTAATTCGGTAAACACCGAATACGCCGAAACGTTGCCGTTTACGGTAAGCGAAGACACGGCGTTCGACGGAGATTTTGAAAAGAAACTAAACGGCAAGCCGCCTATATTTTTCCTGAAATACGCCGCAAGCGCACCCGTCCGCGCTACTTCCGTTTTAACCCCGCCGTTTTCCTTTACGGTTTTAAGCCTTGCGGCTATCTGGCGGATAATGCCTACCGCAGGCGTAAACGGGGTTTGCCCGCGCACGCCGTTTTCAAGATACAGTTTATAGTCGAAATACATTACCCCGCAATTTATAGAATACACCCTATCCAAAGCGCGCGGGGAAAGCGCGGCAAGCGACATACCGGGGGCGCAGGCAAGCGCCTTTTGCGAACCGGTAATAACTACGTCCGCCCCCATTTCCGCCATATTAAGCGGGTCGGCAAGAAAAGAACTTATCGCGTCCACAATCAGAAACAGATTGTTGCGGCGACAGAACGAAGATATAAGCGCGTGGTCGTACAGCACGCCCGTCGACGTTTCGTGAATATTGACGATAAACGCGGTATAGCCCTTGTTTTCAAAGGGGGCTAAATCGCTTTCTTTAAGCGGCTCTCCGAACGGCAAGCGTATTTCGTCGAACGGGATAGAGTGAACGGCGCATATTTCGGTAAACCGTTTACCGAACGAACCGCCGTTGACTATAAGCGCCTTGTCCTTTCCGCTTAAGCAGTTAATAACCGCCGCTTCCATAGACGCCGTGCCCGAACCCGTCATAAACACCGCGCGCGAACCTTGGGGCGCGGCTAAAAATTCCAGAAAGGTACGCTCCGCAAAAAGCGTGATTTCCGAAAATTCCGCCGTTCTGAAATACGGGACTTGTTCCCCGCCGATACCTAAAACGTAATCGTCGGACTGAACGGGTCCCACGCTGAAATTAAGCATATTTATTTATCCGAATTTTCCTTGTTTTCTTTGGCGTTTTCTTGCGCGTCCGCGGTGGTTTCGTCGTCGGTTATAACCAAATCAGCCTCTTTTTCCTTGTTCGCGTTTTCGTCTACGTGGAAAACTTTATTTACGCCTTTTTTGAATTTGCGCCACTGAATAATGCCCCACGCGGCAAGCGCGACCACCGCCGCGGTAGCGGCGGAAATTATTGCGGTTGTTGCCGCAGCGTCAATGTAAAGAAAATTAAACATAATACTATCCTCTTATTTCTTATTTTTTGCGGCGAGCGAACGGAGCAGATATTTTGCGCCCGCTTCCGCCGCCTTGCCGTGATTATACAAAAATTTATCGTAAATATCGGTTATCTTCTGTTTATAACTTTCGCCGTTTTCTATAAGGTCTTTGACGGCGGCTTTGATATTTACCGTTTCTTCCTTTTCCAAAGACACGCCGAGTTCTTTTCTCAAAGACATTTCAACGGGCGTCATGCCGATTTTCTGCCAGTTGGGATTGCCGCACTTTTCTTTGGTATTGATAAATATTGCGGGGCGCTTGGTCGCAAAGCAGAATTCAGGACCTATGCCCGACCAGTCGGTAATCAAAACGTCCGAAGAATACACCGATTCGTTAGCCGAAAAGTCCGTTTCGAATACGAGTTTATTCTTATCATAGTCTTTGTATTTGTCGATTATCTTTTCAAGTCTCGGACGGTATCTCTTTATGTACTCGGGGTGCGGGCGAACGATTATCCTGTATTCGTCGCCGTAAAGCCCGCTTATTATATTGTCTATACAGGAATCCATAATATTGTCTTCCTGCCAGGACGGCGCTATCAGTATTTTCTTTATGCCGCTTTTAGAGTTTGCGCGTTTTAAGTTTTCTTCTTCGCCCATTTTCGCAAGGTAATCGGCAAGCGGGAAACCGAATTCCACCAAAGTTTTGGGTTTTAATTTATACACTTCTTCGGTCTTTCTTATTTCGTTTTTGAAATGTTCGCCCACGCATAAAATGGTATCGAAATTGTCGAACGCGCCTTCTTTAAAACCGTAGAAAGAACTCATAGTGTCGTGCGGGGCGTAAACGTATTCGATATCCTTTTTAATATACGAACGTTTAAGATAGTACTTGCCGAGTTCGGGCGTAGTGCATATAAACATATCCGTTTCTAAAAGCATCATTAAAATATTCAGTTTTTTGATGCCTACGTAGTACGGTTTTATTCTCGGTTCGCCTTTTGCCACTTCGAAAATAACGTCGTACGGGTCGTTGGTTATATAGTGGATAGTGAGATTAGAACGCTTTAACAGTTCGGCGATTATGTCCTTATAATACTTGTAAAACCCGCTCTTTTCCGAATAGAAAACCACGTGCTTGCCGACAATCTTTTTAAAACTTTTGTAATCGGCTTTTTCGCGCTTTTTATTCACCTTATACCGTTCGTCGGACTTATCGTCTTTAACGAACGCTTTAACGGTCGCAAGCGCCTTGCGGCTTTCTTCTAATAGTTCGTAGTCCACGTATTTTTTGGGGTTAATAAGCGCGTTTAACAGGTACATCTGCCCGACAGCCATAAGATTGCTTGCCACCCAGTAAACGGCAACGCCCGTCGGCACGAAAAGTCCAAGATACAGCGAAAGCCCTACGCTTAAAATCATCATGCCGTACTGGTTCCACTTGCTTTGTTCGTGTTGCAGAACGTTTGAAAGGTTTTGCGTAAAACACATTACCCACGCGGACGCACCCGCGACAATAGGAACGAGAATATACAACCCCCAGACGTCCTTTGGCATAACGGATAAATCCATACCCAGAAAATGCGCCGAAGGTTCAACGCCGAGATATGTTGCGGGGTTTTCGATTATTTCCACCACGGCAAGCAAAAGTATAACTTGCAGAATAAGCGGAATAATGGTTATAAGCGGACGGTAATGCGCTTTTTTGTAGATTTTGGCTTGTCCGTCGGCAATCGCGTCAAGATTGCCGTAGTTGTTGGCTTTAAGAAAGTTTATTTCCGGCTGAATTTTTACCATAAGTATGGAATTTTTCTGAATCCATACCGAAATAGGCATAAGCACGATTTTGGTTAAAAGCGTGAAAAGTATAATCGCCGTGCCGTAATCGCCCACAAGTTGCCAGCACCATTTCATTAAATATCCGAAAGGAATACAAAGATAAGAAAGCATAATATTGTCCTATGTATACGTTAATTCATAACGAATTTGCTGTAATGTTCGTGGCGGGTCTGATGCCAACTGTCGGGGTAATTTTTGCCTTTACCCGTTATAGTGTAATAATACTCGTCGCAGTCCAAAGAGAAGGTGTGCCAAATCATAGTCCGCGTTCTGTTTTCGTTTTCATCTATTGTGAATATAGACGTATTATAATTTTCGCCGAGTCCGCTATAATCAATCCCTTCCGAGTGCAGAATAGTCGCCCATATGTCTTTGTGCGAAGTCTGCGCCTGCGACGTCTTAAACGCGCCCGTATCCCCCGCACGTTTTACGAACAGCGCGGTCAAGCGGGCTTCTTTTATGTCTTTGAAATCGTTGTGCGCGTAAGAGTGGTCGCCCGTAATGACTATGGTGGCGTTATCGTAAACGCCCGCGTCTTTTAACGCCTTAATATATCCCTTAATTATCTGGAAACTGTTTCTTACGGAAATTATCGTGCTACCGCCGCCAGTGCCCCACTCTTCGTTGTACTTGCTGTCGTGGCAACCTTCGAAATGAATAAAGGAAAACTGTTTGTTGTTGCCGGCTGTTGTAAATTCGTTATTCGCCATAGCGCGGTAGGCTTCTCTCGTGTCGCTGTCGTAGCCGAGATAAGTTTCGCCGCCTATTTCGCCGTTAAAAATGGTAAGCGAATTGAGTTCCGCAGTACTGCCGACGGTAAGGAATTTTTTGAATATCAGCGGCAATCCGCGGTATAAAGAGTAATACGCCATTTTAAGCGATAAAGTCGTAGTCGCCGCGGTTCTTACCGAAACCACCTTTCCTTTGTTGGCAATATACGAAGGCAATTTCTGCGCTTCGGTAAACGCGTAATAGGACTGTGTGTAAAGATTTACGGTATAACCGTTTGCGTCAAGAATATCAAGCGGTATGCCGCCCTGATAAGCGCTGTCTAAATAATCCGCGCGGGAAGATTCCGCGGTGTATTCCCGATTAGTAAGCATATTCGCAACCCCGGGGAAGGTGTGCCCGTAATTTGCGGTATGGTCCTGATACCAGGTAAAACCGTTTAAGTCGTCAAAAACCGACGGGTCTTCGTTATAAGCGTCTTCCGCGTACTGCTCGTCAAACCTATCCACGCAAAAATAGAAAATATTGTTATTTGCGGCGATATCGTTATAATTTTTAAGGGTCAACACTTCGAAACTGCTTTCCATACGGTCGACTTTGTCGGTAAACATAGAAGTGTTTGAAACGATTATGCTGACGGCGGAAACGAATTCCATAGAGAACATCATGACCGCAAGGATAACCGCGGCAAACTTGATTCTGCGCTTTTCGTCTTTTC
>CAMORY010000020.1 GCA_946624395.1 uncultured Clostridia bacterium
ACCGCCCGGACCTAACGCCGAAAGTTTACGCTTGTGCGTAAGTTCCGCGATGGGGTTGGTCTGGTCCATAAACTGCGAAAGTTGCGACGAACCGAAGAATTCTTTTATTGCCGAACTTACGGGGCGGACGTTGATTAAGCCCTGCGCCGAAACTTCCTTGGGGTCCTGCGTCGCCATACGTTCTTTGATAACGCGCTCTAAGCGCGCGATACCTATGCGGAACTGGTTCTGCAAAAGTTCGCCGACCGAACGCACGCGGCGGTTGCCCAAGTGGTCAATTATGTCAACCGAATTAAGCCCGAAGTTAAGGTCAAGGTTTATTGACACCGCGGCTACGATATCGTCTACCGTTATGTGCTTATGGTTGAGTTTATCGAGCAGTATTCTTATGTCTTTCTTGCCTTCGATAGTCAAAGGCTCTTTTATGTCTTCCTGTAAAAGTTTGTAGAACGCAACGCACGCGTTTACGAACTTAACGCGCGTTTCTTTGGCTTTTAACGCGTTCTTCTTGTCTTCGGGCTTTTCTTCGCCTTCGGGGATTTCCGCGTCGTCTATATAGAAGAACCCGTTGATTTCTTTACGTAAAATCTCCGCCGTTTCTTCTATGCCGTTTTTAGCCGCGGTTTCGTTGACGAGTGCCGAGAATTTGACCATCGGATAGTAAACGTAATCAAGTAGTCCGAACACTTTGGGGTCTTTCCCGAAAGCGCTTTCGAAACTTACGACGTTGTTGCCGATAATCTTATGTCTTACGCCGTTAATTTCGGTGTAGAATTCGTTGATACCCGCGTTCTGAATGTCTTCCGCCTGCGACTTATTGATAATGTCGCCCGCGCGCGCTAAAATTTCGCCGTCCGCGGAAATAACGTCGTCCGCGCTCTTTAACCCGACGATACGCACGCCGAGACGCAAACGCTTATTGAATTTATATCTGCCGACGCGCGCTAAATCGTAGCGGCGAGCGTCGAAGAATATGTTTTTAAGGTGCTGTCTTACCGCGCTGTCGGTCGGAATTTCCGCGGGACGTAAACGACGGTACAACTCGACAAGCCCTTCGCTTTCCGATTTGGAAGAGTCTTTTGCCGCGGTGTTGACTATCATTTCGTCGCCGTTATAAAGTTCCGTAAGCGCTTCGTCCGAACCGAACCCCAACGCCCTTAAAAGCACGGTGGCGGTAATTTTTCTCGTTCTGTCGACGTGAACCCAAAGTACGCCTTGGGAATCCTGCTCGAACTCAAGCCACGCCCCGCGTGAAGGCTGAACGGTGGTCTCAAACAGTTTTCTGCCCGATTTGTCGACCTGAACTTTGTTGGTAACCCCCGGGGACCTTACGAGTTGCGAAACGATAACCCTTTCCGCACCGTTTATGATAAACGAACCGTTGTCGGTCATAAGCGGGAAGTCGCCCATAAACACGTCCTGGTCCATAACTTCGTCGGTTATTTTGTTTACGAGCCGTACCTTAACGCGAAGCGGAAGCGCGTACGTTGCGTCCCTGTCGCGGCACTCTTTTTCGCTGTATTTCGGAGTTCCGTCCAAACTGTGGTCCAAAAAATACAGTTCGAAATGGTCCGAATAGTCGGTAATGGGCGAAAAGTCTTCTAAAACTTCGCTTATGCCTTCGCGTATAAACGCGTCGTAAGAATCCTTTTGAATCTGGACAAGATAAGGAAGTTCGATTGCTTCTTTGATTTTGCTGAACGTCTTTCTCTTAATCTTGCCGCACTCAATCTCGGGTAGTTTACGTGTCATTAAAACACACTCCTTATTAAAAATTCTTTTTGTCAAGGGTTTACAAACGCAAAAAATTGTTGTATAATTACGTTGACTTGACGATATCGGTTAAATCTATCGTGTTTTTCTGCGGTTTTCCGTCAAAAAAATGCCTGAAATTCAGCGTTTTTCCTGTGAAAATGCGATAAAACTCGATATTAACCTATCATAATGCATTATATAATGTTATCCTAAATCGTCAAGGTTGTCAAGCGATTGAAAAAACTTTTTGAAATTTTTTTAAAAAACCCGTTTTTTCGCGCAAAAAAGCGGTTTAAGGAACAAATAAAAGGGATGTTATGAGAATAGATAAATTTTTAAAAGTTTCAAGGCTACTAAAGCGCAGAACGGTAGCGGGCGAAGCGGCAAAGGGCGGCAGGGTTAAAATAAACGGCAAGACGGTAAAGCCCGCGCACGAAGTAAAAATCGGCGATATCGTCGAACTAGGTTTTAATAGCGGCACAATCAGATTCCGCGTTCTCGCCGTAAAAGAAACGGTAAGAAAGGAAGAAACCTCTTCTCTGTACGAAATAATTTCCGAATAAATCTCGGGGCTACGGTATGCTTATGAAAGAAAAAATCACGGTGATTATCGCCGCCGCGGGCAGCGGCGAGCGGGCAAAACTTAATAAAAACAAGATTTTAGAAGACGTCGGCGGCGTTAGCGTAATACGCAAAACGTTCGACGCGTTTTATTCGTCGGAACTTATAAACGAATATATAGTCGCGGCGAAAGCGGAAGAACTACCGCTTATAAAAACCCTTTTACCCGACTTCGTTAAATTTACGGCGGGCGGGGCAACACGCACGGACTCGGTTAAAAACGCTTTGAGCGCCGTTTCTGGCGACATAGTGCTTATCCACGACGGCGCGCGCCCGTTCGTTTCGGAAAAAATTATAAGCGATTGTATTGACAGCGCTATAAAATTCGGCAGCGGCGTGGCGGCAATCCCTTCGCGCGATACGGTAGCTGAAAAATCGGAAAAGGCACCCCGCTATCTCGGTAAAAAAGATTTACTGCTTATTCAGACGCCGCAAGCGTTTATTACCGAAGAAATAAAGCGCGCTTATAGCGTTGCGGGCGACAAAGTTTTCAACGACGACGGCGAAGTGTATTTAAATTGTTTCGGCAAACTGAATTTCGTTGGCGGCGACGCGAAAAACCTTAAACTCACCTATCCCGAAGACTTTAACAGGGCAAAAGAAACCCGTTTCGGCACGGGATTCGATTGCCACAGGCTTGTGGAAAACAGAAAACTTATTTTGGGCGGCGTGGAAATAGCGCACGACAAAGGACTTTTAGGGCACTCTGACGCGGACGCACTTACCCACGCTATAATGGACGCTATTTTATCCGCATGCGCTATGCGCGATATAGGGTTTTGGTTTCCGGACAGCGACGAAAAGTACAAGGGTGCAGACAGTATGAAACTTTTAGCCGAAGTATTGCGTATGATACGCGAAAAGGGCTTTAAGGTCGACAGCGTTTCGGCGGTAATAATGGCGGAAAAGCCTAAACTGTTAAAACATATCCCCTCGATAACGGAAAGCCTTGCGAACGCTCTGGGCGTTGCCCCCGAAAAGATAGGCATATCTGCGACGACGTTAGAAGGCTTGGGCTTTGTCGGCAGAGAAGAAGGCATCTGCGTTCACGCGAGTGCCGTTGTTGTGAAAGAATGAAACCCGTGTTCCCTGTAAGGGAAAGGTTGGTACGAGTTCACGAGTACCAAAAGGTTTAAAGCGTATAATCAAACCCTTTGGTAAAAATACGAGGTTGCAAAACTGCGACCTCGTATTTTTACCGCCTTCCCCTGAATGGGACACAGGTTTTTTAAATTTTTACAGGTTAACTGTTTTATGCTTTATTATACTCGGTTGCGATAAATTCCATAGTAAACTGATCACCCATTTGTTCCAAACGGTAAAGGACGTATCCGTCTTTATCGATGATAAAATGTGCGGTCATAGTTATTCCGTGATTCTCA
>CAMORY010000021.1 GCA_946624395.1 uncultured Clostridia bacterium
AAAAATGCTTTCGAAAATCTGCCGCATATTAGAGTGGAAAGTGGCAACCAGCGGAATATTCTTTTTCTTTGCGACTTTTACCGCAAACTTCGCCATACCGAAAGGGGAGTGCAGATGTATTATATCGCAATCCGCTTCCATTATTGCCTTTTTGAATTTTCTATCAGAATTCGGAAAGCCGTAATACTGATTTAAAATAGGAATATGCACGCTTTTACAACGCACGACTTTATACGGAAAATTATCCACATAACTTTTCTTGTTTTTGGGGCAGATAACGGTTAAATCGGTTCTGTCCGCTAAATTCACGCTGTAATTGTTGACGCAGTTTATAACGCCGTCGACGTCCGGAAGATAGACGTCCATCGCTTCGATAATCTTTAATTTATTCACGGTTTAAGTTCTCTCTTTTTGATAAACGTTATTATACACGTTAAAAAAATTCTAACACAAATCGGTGCTTTATGTCAAGTTATAAAGGGATATTGCGGTACTTAAAAAAACGATATCGAAATTGCCCGCACCCATTTTTATCGGATTGATTTTTTTCAATGGACGGTTTATAATAATAGCATTAAAAAGAAAGATTAAATTATACCGCATAACGTTTTTATTGCGCTTGAAAAAAACGCGCGTATATGTTAAAATATTATCATGGCTGAAATTCAGGAATTGCTTTCAAAACTTAACGAAGAACAGATAAAACCCGTGCTTGATACCGAAGGCGCGGTGCTTGTTATAGCGGGCGCGGGCAGCGGCAAAACGCGCGTGCTTACTTCGCGTATTGCGTACCTTGTCATAGAAAAAAACGTTAATCCCGCAAACATAATGGCGATAACTTTCACCAACAAAGCGGCGGACGAAATGAAAACGCGCCTTGCGAAAATCGTAGACGGTACGGAATATATGTGGGTGTCGACAATTCACAGTATGTGCGTGCGGATTTTAAGGCGTGATATAGATAAAATCGGCTACGACAAATATTTTACCGTATACGACGACACGGATAAAGAAAAGGTCTTAAAACGCGTTTTTCAGGATTTAGGCTACGACGCGGACAAACTGTTAAAATCGGCTAAAAATTTCATCTCCAAGGCGAAAAACGACTGTATGTCGCCGGACGAAGTTAAGGGCGATTATAACGGCGCGCGGTTTTCGGACGAACTTATAAATATTTACAGGGAATACGAAATTAGGCTTATGCGTTCCAACGCGCTGGATTTTGACGATTTACTTTTTAAAACTTACGAACTTTTTAAAAGTCATCCGGAAGTTTTGGAGTATTACGCGGATAAGTTTCAATATATACATATCGACGAATTTCAGGACACAAACAAAGTACAGTTCGATATAGCGAAAATGCTTGCTTCAAAACACGGCAATATCTTCGTCGTGGGCGACGACGACCAGAGTATTTACGGCTGGCGCGGCGCAAAAATTGAGAATATATTGAATTTCGATACCGTTTTTAACGGTGCTAAAACCTACAAATTACAACGGAATTACCGTTCGACCAAAAAGATTTTGGAACTTGCCAACTGTATTATAAAAAACAATATCGGCAGAAAGGAAAAAGAACTTTATACCGAAAATTCCGACGGCGTAAAGGTAGAAACGTTTATCGGAACGGACGAAAATAACGAAGCGACTTTCGCCGCGATTCAGATAAAAAACCTGATGGCGAGAACGGATTACAGGTATAAAGATTTCGCCGTGTTTATGCGCGTCAACGCGCTGTCCCGCGCGTTCGAGCAGGAATTTACCAAATACGGCATACCGTACAGGATTTACGGCGGTTTTAAGTTCTTTGAACGTAAAGAAATTAAGGACGCGCTTGCGTATCTCAAAGTTATAAACAATACGTTGGACGACGAATCCTTTTTGCGTTGCATTGCCGTTCCGAAAAGGGGAATAGGCGATAAAACGCTTATGCAGTTAAGAGAGTTTTGCGCGGCGTTCGGCATATCCTTATACGACGGGCTAATGCGCCTTGACGAAACGGCTATCGGTGCGGCGGCGCGAACAAAACTTTTCAATTTCAGGTTATTACTCGATAATTTCAGGGAATACGCGGAAGTAAACAGCGTTTCGGAACTATTAAAATACGTTTTGGAAAAGACGTCTTTTAAAGAGCAGTTTGCCGAAAGAAGCGAAGAAAACACTTCTAAATTATACAACATAGGCGAACTTGTCAACACGGCGGAGCAATTTATTGCGGACAACCGCGGGGCAACACTTTCCGACTATCTTAACGCGATGACGCTTTCGACCGATACCGATTCCATCAACGAAGACGACGCGGTTAGCGTTGCGACTATTCACGCGGTTAAGGGCTTGGAATTTAAGTGTGTGTTTATAGCGGGGCTTGACGAAAGAATATTGCCTATCGCAAGGAGTAATGGGGAAGAAGACGAACTCGAAGAAGAACGCAGGCTTATGTACGTTGCGATAACGCGCGCCGAAGAACGGTTGTATCTTACCCGCGCTATGAGCAGGTATATGTACGGTAGCCGTGAAAATATGCTACAGTCGCGCTTTTTAAAGGAAGCGCAGCCCGTGCTTAATCCCAACGCTTACGAAAATGAAAAACGCGCGTATCAGCCGAACTACGGCTATAAAGATTACGGGCGTTTCGGCTATACCGATACGGATAACGACGATTATCCCGTTTCGCAAAGCAGAATAGGCGGATATTCTTCGGATTACGCCAAGTCGCTGTTAAAGTCCGGTGCGCCTACGGAAAATAAAAACGCGGACTTTAACGGTTATAAACGCGGCATAAAGGTGAAACACGCTAAATTCGGCGAAGGAACGGTTATAGACGTTAAAGGAACGGGGGAAAATATAATCGTAGACGTCGCGTTCAAGGGGGTAGGGATAAAAGCGCTTTCCGTAAAATACGCCCCGATGGAGATAATAAATGGATAAAATGAGAGAACTTGTAGACTTGTTGAATAAATACGCCTACGAATATTACGTGCTCGATAACCCCACGGTTTCCGATAAAGAATACGACGTGTTATACGATAAACTCGTTAAAATGGAACAGGAAACGGGTACGGTGCTTTTTGATTCGCCGACGAGAAGGGTAGGGGGCGAACCCATTGCCGCTTTTAAAAAGCACGAACATATAGAACGGCTTTACAGCCTTGACAAAGCGACAACCGAAGAAGAAATTTACGCTTTTGATAAGCGTGTAAGAAAAGATTACGACGGCGAAATAGTCTATACCGTAGAATATAAATTCGACGGGCTTACCGTGTGCTTAACCTACGAAGACGGTAAGTTTACGCGTGCGACTACGCGCGGCAACGGTATTACGGGGGAAGATATTACACAGCAGGTAATGACGGTAAAAAGTTTCCCGCTGTCTATAAAACACAAGGGTGTTTTAGAAGTGCAGGGGGAAGCGATAATGCGCCTTTCCGTGCTTGAAGAATATAATAAAACGGCGGAAGAACCGCTTAAAAACGCGCGCAACGCAGTCGCGGGGGCGCTACGCAATCTCGACCCGAAAATAACCGAAAAACGGCGGGTTGAAATAATGTTTTATAACGTTAATTACAGTTCGGAAAACGATTTTAATTCGCAAGAACAATGCGTGGAGTTTTTGCGCGACAGTGGGTTTAAAGTTCACCCGTTTTTCAGAAAATGTGCGGACGTAAACGGCGTTATATCTGCCATAAACGATATAGAAAAAAGTAGAAAAACTCTGGATATTTTAACAGACGGCGCAGTCGTTAAAATCAACGATTTCAATTTAAGAAAGCAATTAGGGTTTACGGACAAATTCCCGCGCTGGGCGATAGCGTTTAAGTTCGAAGCGGAAGAAATAACGACCGTATTAAAAGACGTTTTGTGGCAGGTAGGAAGAACGGGCAAACTAACTCCGTTAGGGCTTGTAGAACCGGTGGAACTTGCGGGCGCGACGGTTAAAAAAGCGACGCTAAATAACTACGGCGATATAGAGCGCAAGAAAATAAAAATCGGGGCAAGGGTGTTAATCCGCCGCAGCAACGAAGTTATACCCGAAATTTTAGGTTCGACGGAAATCGGCGCAGATTGTAAAGACGTGATTAAGCCCGAAATTTGCCCTTATTGCGGAACTGCGCTTATCGAAACGGGCGCAAATCTATTCTGTCCGAATAAGCGTTGCAGACCGCGGGTTATAGCAAACCTTGCTAACTTTGCCTGTAAAAACGGTATGAATATAGACGGGTTTTCCGAAAAGACTGCGGGGCAGTTGTTCGACGCGCTTAACGTTGCGGATTTTTCCGATTTATATTTATTAGAGCGGGAAAAAATAGCCGCACTTGAAGGATTTAAGCAACTTAAAACGGACAATCTTTTAAACAGTATCGAAGCCTCTAAAAACGTGGATTTTGCTAACTTTATTTTTGCGCTCGGCATTGATAACGTGGGTAAAAAGACAGCGGCAGACCTTGCAAGGACTTTCAAGAATATAGACGGACTTAAAACCGCGACGGTCGAAGAACTTTCCGCGGTGGAAGACGTGGGCGCGGTTATCGCGCAGTCGGTTTTCGATTATTTCCATAGCGCGGAAAACCTTAACGAGATTGATAAACTGATTGCGGCGGGCGTTAAGATAAAAGCCTGCGCCGCGGAAGAAAAGAGCGGGGTGTTCAGCGGCGAAAAAGTAGTGCTTACGGGTACGCTTATCGATTTTAAGCGCGACGACGCGGCGAAAATTATCGAAAACGCGGGCGGAGAAGTGATGAGCGGCGTTTCCAAAAAAACCACACTCGTAATAGCGGGCGAAAAAGCCGGCAGTAAACTCGATAAGGCTAAAACGTTCGGGATAAAAATCATAGACGAAGACGAGTTCAAAAAACTTATAAATAATTAAAATAATATATAAATTACTTGATTATCCGCTTTTTTTGTGATAAAATAAACGGGAAATCATAGGACGGCTTGGGTGATAAAATGTATAGTATGACGGGCTACGGCAAAGCGGAATATTCGGAAGGCGGGGTTGACTTAATCGTCGAACTCAAATCGGTAAACAACCGTAATTTCGACTTTAACGCTAAAATGCCCCGTGCGTTTATCTGTTTTGAAGACGCGATACGTAAAACCGTTGCGGAATACATAAAGCGCGGCAGAATAGAACTTTTCGTAAACTTTTCGGACAATAGGGAGTCGCGTGCGGAAATAACCGTGGACTTGTATAAAGCCGAACAGTACTAGGCCGCGGCGAAGAAAATCGCCGAAA
>CAMORY010000022.1 GCA_946624395.1 uncultured Clostridia bacterium
ATAATCCCGCCGCACTCTTTAATACAGTATACTCGGCATATGCGTTTATGGCGTTTATCCTGTTTATGCCGCCGTGTATAGCCGCGCTGACCACCGCGAAAAACGAACTTAAAAGCAAAAAAGATTTTTGTTTTATGATAATTTTTCAGGTTTTTGCGGCGTATCTTGTTGCATTTATAATTAACTGTTTCGGGTTTATGATTGCAAATTTCGGCGCGGCTATAATTGCGTTGACAACAGTTGTTTTTGGCGTTATAATTAGTACGTTGATTTTAATCAAAAAGCGCGGGTGCAAAAATTGTTCTGCGTGCGGGAGAAAAGTATGCAAAAGGAAAAAAGCGAATACGACTATATGAGAGAAGCGGACGAAAAAGAAGAAGACGCCTTCTTTCCCGAAGAGTGGCAAGACGAAAGAAAAAAGCCCGAAAAAGAAAAATATTTCGAGTATTACGACGACATAAAAACGGATATAAGAGAAGACTGGTAAAAGGGATTATTTATTCATTACGGCGGCAATATTGCCGCCGTAAAAAATTTTAAAAAAATATACGCAAAACGGCTCTCAAATCGTTGACAAAATACGCGCTTTTATCATATAATATTTTCCGTTGTATAAGTTTAGATTTATTAAACTTTTTGTTAGAAATGTCTAAACTCCGTAAAAAACGAAGGTAAAAAATGGTATTAGGGGAAAAGATAAAAAACTTAAGACTTTCGTGCGCGTTAACGCAGGAAGAACTTGCCGACAGGTGCGAACTGACTAAAGGCTATATATCTCAACTTGAAAACGATTTGACAAGCCCTTCTATTGCCACGCTTATCGACATTTTGTCTGCGCTCGGCACGGACTTAAAAGAGTTTTTTTCGGACAGCGGGGAAGAAGAAAAGGTAAGTTTCAATAAGAACGAATTTATCGAAAAGATTACCGACGGGTATATACTTAACTGGGTAGTTCCCAACGCACAGAAAAACGCGATGGAGCCCGTGCATATGGTTCTGCACGGCGGCGCGAAAACGGACGACGATTTCCCGCACGAAGGGGAAGAGTTCGGGTTCGTATTAAAGGGCGAAATAGTCTTAAAACTCGGCAAGAGAAATATAACGGTAAAAAAGGGCGAAAGTTTTTATTTCACGCCCAAAACCGTTCACAGTATATTTAACAAAAAAGAGACGGACGCGGAATTTATCTGGGTTTCCTCGCCCCCGTCTTTTTAAGGAGTTATCGTTATGAGTTCACTTAAGAAAACAAAGTCCGACGAAAGCACCGCTAAAAACGCGGCGGTTTCGACCAAAAAGAACGATAATATTATAGAAATCAAGGGCATAACCAAAGTTTTCGACGGAACGACCGTTTTAGACAACTTAAGTCTCGGTATAAAGCGCGGTCAGTTCATAACCCTTTTAGGGCCGAGCGGGTGCGGCAAAACTACCCTTTTAAGGCTTATAGCAGGGTTTGAAACGCCAACGAGCGGCGAGATTTACATAGAAGGCGTGCCGATAACTTCAATACCGCCCTTTCGCCGCCCCGTAAACACCGTATTCCAGAAATACGCTCTTTTCCCGCACTTAAACGTGTTTAAGAACGTGGCGTTCGGGCTTAAACTCAAAAAAATCCCTGACGAAGCGGCTAAAAAGGGCGTGCGTAAATACACCAAAGCGGAAATAGAGCAGAAGGTCAATAAGGCGTTAAAACTCGTAGGGCTGGAAGACTACGGACACAGGGACGTCAATTCGCTTTCGGGCGGGCAGCAGCAGCGCGTAGCGATTGCGAGAGCGATTGTGTGCGAGCCCAAGGTGCTTTTGCTTGACGAACCTTTGGGCGCGCTTGACCTTAAAATGCGCAAAGAAATGCAGATTGAATTAAAGAAGATGCACGAAGAACTCGGCATTACCTTTATTTTCGTAACTCACGACCAGGAAGAAGCGCTTACCATGTCCGACGTGGTAGTCGTTATGAACGACGGCGTTATTCAGCAGATGGCGCGCCCCAAAAAGATATACGACGAACCGAGCAACGCGTTCGTTGCCGACTTTATAGGCGAATCGAATATACTTTCTGGCATTATGGTAAAGGATTACGCCATCACGTTTTTGGGCAAAACGCTGGAGTGCGTGGACAAGGGTTTTGAAAAGAACGAACGTATAGACGTGGTTATCCGTCCCGAAGATATAATAATCAAAAACGGGCAGGGTAAAGGGCATTTCGACGGACAGGTGCTTTCCACGGTATTTAAGGGCACTTATTACGAAATGGAAGTGCTTGCTGCGGGGTACGAGTTTACCGTCCAGTCGCAAACGGAGTTTGTCAAGGGTACGGCGGTTTCGCTTGAAATCAAACCCGACAGCATCCATATAATGAAGAAAATGCTTACCATAAACAAGCATATCGGCGAAGTGGTGGGCGAAAATCTCGTCAGTTTCTGCGGCGGGGGATTCGAAGTTCCGACCCACGGGGTCGAAAAGGGCGACGAAGGTATAGGGTACGTACCCTTTACGGGGGTAACGCTTACCCCCACCGAAAAAAGCGG
>CAMORY010000023.1 GCA_946624395.1 uncultured Clostridia bacterium
TAGGCATAATTACTGAAAAAGACGAAAGCGGCAGAATATATCCCGTTTCCCGTCAGGCAAATTCCGTTCTCGATATAATAAGGGCGTATTTAGCGAGTAAAGATTGTACGGTACAAACGGGCTTTAAGGCGGTAAACATCGTTAAAAACGGCGGTCTGTTTACGATAACCGCCGAAAACGGCGAAAAAATCCTTGCAGAAAAGGTGGTGCTTGCCGCGGGCGGCAAAGCCGCAAAACAATTCGGCACGGACGGGACGGCTTACGCACTTGCCACCGCTTTCGGGCATAAACTTACCGCGCTGCACCCGTCTTTAGTGCAATTAAAGACGGAAAAAGAACCGATAAAAGGTTTAAAAGGCATAAAGCATAACGTAAAAGCGGCTCTGTTCGACGGCGGGGATTCTATAAAACAATCTTTTGGCGACTTGCTTTTTACCGATTACGGGGTGTCGGGGAACGCCGTGTTTAAGATTTCGGACAAGGTTTCGGTCTTACATAGCCCCGTGCTTAAAATAGATTTTTTGCCCGCCTTTAGCGAAGAACGGTTAAGCGAAATTCTTAAAAACAGGCTGTCCGAAGGGTATATTCCGAAAACGGATATCTTAAACGGATTAGTTCATAAAAAACTTGGGGAAAATATAGTAAAGCGCGCGGACGGCGACTTAAAGAAAATTATCAAATCGGTTAAATCTTACGAAATTAAAATAATAGGCACGTTGGGGTTTGACTACGCGCAGACGACCAAAGGCGGAATAGATACCGCGGATATAGCGCCCGATACCTACGAAAGCAGATTGCAAAACGGGCTTTATATCGTGGGCGAAATGCTTGACGTAGACGGGGAGTGCGGCGGGTATAATCTGACTTTTGCGTTCGTTAGCGGCATTACCGCGGCAAAATCCATTAAAAACGAAATTAAAAAATAATATAACAAAAACCGTAAAAATAAGGAGTAAAGTATGAAATTCAAAACTTTTACTACTGAAACGCTTGAAAAGGTAAACTTATTCGTGTTGCGAGAAATAGGCAGGGTAATAGGCGTAAAAGCGCCCGCAAGCAAAAATAAAGACGACCTTATAAAGGATATAATCGCCATACAGAAAGGCGAAATGCAGCCCGCACCGCCCAACAATCTCGGCGCGCCGCAAAAGACCAAGGTGGACTTAAGCGCGTTTTTGGACGTGCCTGAAAATACCGAATATCCTTACGAAATAGTAAACCCCAAAGTGCAGTTAAAAGATTCTGGCAAGCCTGCCACTATCACCGTAGAAGGCGTTTTGGAAGTTCATATGAACGGCTATGGTTTTTTGCGCGTGAATAATTACGAAAATTCCAAAGAAGACGCGTACGTTTCCACGCTGAATATTAAAAAATACAACTTGCGCCGCGGCGACAGGGTGAAGGCTATCTGCACTCCGCCCAAGGAAACCGAAGCGGCGGCGTTAAAGCAGGTGCTTTCGATAAACGACCTTGACCCCGCTCTGTTTTTGAACAGAACTAATTTCGACGATTTAATTCCGTATTATCCCACCAAGCGCATAAAACTTGAAAACGCCGATAATGCGGACGATATAGCGATTCGTTGCATAGATTTATTTGCGCCGCTCGGTAAAGGTCAAAGGGGGCTTATCGTCGCCCCGCCGAAGACGGGCAAAACTACGCTTTTAAAAAAGATAGCGCAGTCAATCGAAGCGAACTATCCCGATATTAAACTTATTATTCTTCTTATCGACGAACGCCCCGAAGAAGTAACCGACATAAAACGCAGCGTAAAGGGCGAAGTGGTATTCTCCACCTTCGACGAAAATGCGGAACACCATATACGGGCGGCGGAACTCGTTATCAACAGAGCAAAGCGCCTTGTGGAAGTGGGGCAGGACGTAGTAATTTTAATGGATTCCATAACCCGCTTAGCGCGCGCTTACAATAACACCGTGGAATCTTCCGGCAAAACCTTGTCGGGCGGGCTTGACCCCACGGCGCTTACAGGTCCTAAACGGTTTTTCGGTTCGGCAAGGAATATCGAAGACGGCGGCAGTTTGACCGTGCTTTCCACCGCGCTTATCGACACGGGCAGTCGTATGGACGACGTTATTTACGAAGAGTTTAAGGGCACGGGCAATATGGAAATACATTTATCCCGCGAACTGTCCGAAAAGCGCATTTTCCCCGCAATCGACCTTTATAAATCTGGTACGAGAAAGGACGAACTTCTGCTTTCCGAAAAGGAACAGTCGACCGTTTATAAACTGCGTAAAATTCTGTCGGAGCGAAGCGACGCTACCGATACGCTTATAGAAATGATGAAAAAATCCAAAAATAACGACGATTTGATTTCCAAAATCGACGTGTGGATGCAACTTTACCGCAAAGGCTGATTATGAAATCCGAAAGAAACAAAACAATAGATTTTTCACTTTCTGACGGCGAAAAATATCTTTCAAAATGCGTTCTGTCCGAAAATTATAACGGCGAAACTGATTTTACGGTAATAGGCGACGTTTTTACCGCTATAAATAAGGTGAAAGATTGTTCGGTGGATTTACTTATCGTCGACCCGCCGTATAATTTATTTAAAGATTTCGGGGGCAAGAGTTTTAAAAAACTCGGCAAAGAAGAGTACGCTTTGTACACCGAAAAATGGATAAACGCGGTAATTCCCAAGTTAAAACCCACCGCAAGCGTTTACGTTTGTTGCGACTGGGAAAGCGCTATCGTTATCGGCGCAGTGCTTAACAATCATTTCATTTTACGAAACAGGATAACGTGGCAGCGCGAAAAGGGCAGGGGCGCTAAACGCAACTGGAAAAACTCTATGGAAGACATATTCTTTGCAACAGTCGGCAAAGATTATACTTTTAATTTAGACGCTGTAAAGCAGAGAAGAAAGGTGCTTGCGCCTTACAGGGAAAACGGCGTTCCGAAGGACTGGGAAGAAACCGCAGACGGCAAATTCCGCGACACTTGCCCGTCAAACTTTTGGGACGATATATCCGTTCCGTACTGGTCAATGGCGGAAAATACCGCGCACCCCACGCAAAAGCCCGAAAAACTTATAGCCAAACTGATTTTGGCAAGTTCCAACGTCGGTGATTTAGTGTTAGACCCGTTCGCGGGCAGCGGCACGACGGCGGTTGTCGCAAAAAAACTCGGTCGCAAGTTCATAGGGATAGAGCAAAACCCTACCTATTGCGCGTGGGCGGAATACCGCCTTGAAAAAGCGGAAGAAGATAAAAGCATACAGGGGTTAAAGGGCGGCGTATTCTGGGACAGAAACGCACGTATAAAATAATAATATAAAGCAAGTCCGCGGAGTTTTAAGCGGACGCGGCGTTTATAGTCGGCTTTTTGAATATTCTTACGCAAAGGACGGTCATATCGTCCTTTTTTTCACCGCCGTTTAGAGAGATTGCCTTATTTAACACGTCGTCCGCAAAGGTTTGCGGGTTAAGCGCGGGGGCAAGGCGTATGTAGTCTATTATATCGCCCGAAGAGCCGAATGCGTCCGAAACCCCGTCGGTCATTAAAAGTATCATATCGCCGTCGTTTACGTCCGCGCGGCAGACGGACGGCTTTAAGTCGCTTAAAATGCCCAAGGGGAGAGAGTTCGCTTCGACTATTCTTACTCTGCCGTCGCTTATTATAAACCCGTAGGGCGCGCCGTATTTAACAAAGTCCGAAGAACGGTTTTTAAGGTCAATAACCGCTACGTCCAGCGCGGTGAAATTATCTTCGGTGTTGACCGCAAGCAGTTTGTTTACCGTGTTTAAAATAAGGTCGCTGTTCATACCCGCCTTGTAAAAACTTTCAATTAGTGATAGCGACACGGAAGAAACGGTTTCGGCTTCTTTGCCGCTACCCATACCGTCGGACAGCGCAACCAAAAACTTTTCGTCGTTTATTCGTATAACGGAGTGCGTGTCGCCGCTCATTTCCGAACCGTCTTTTTTTACCGAAGCCACTCCGAACACCGCGTCGTACTCCGCGGCGCGCTTAAACAGTAGGTAGATTTTATCTTCGGTGATATTACTCTTTTCCGCAAGCGTCATATTTATGCCGAGCGTGTTGTCTACAACGCGGTTAAGCGCGTGCAAGGAAAACTCTTTCATTGTAATTATCATTGACACGGTGATGCGTTCGTTTTCGCCGTAAATGAGTATTTCCGAAGCGAAAAGCCCGCTTTTTGCAAGGTTATCGGCAAGCAATCTTTCAAGCCTGCTTTGGTACTTTAAAAGCGCGCCCGACTCCAGCGCTAGTCCCTTTAAAATTTCAGAAACGCCCGACACTTCTTCGGCGATAAGTTCCCGCCCGTTTGCAAGATTTTTTACGTTTAAGGCGTAAGAGCGGTATTCCGCAAGCATTTTATTAAGCCCGAACAGTATATCGTTTGGGTGAATACAGGTTTCCGACAGTTCTTTCGGCAAATCTATAAGCGAAAGTTTTCCCTTTGCAAAGCCCACGTCCAGCATAATTTTAAGTCCGTTTTTAACGTCTTTTTCCTTGGGTTTACATTTAACGTAAAACTTGCAGTTTTTGCATACCGAAGAATAAATTTCGCGTTCTATCGCGGACTTCGCCTTGTCTTCGGTAATGGCCGTCTTTTTAAACGCGTTGAACGTGGAAGACATTTCGGTAAACACACCCGCAAGTTCGTACAGCCTGTTTGAAAGCATAAGCCGATTGCGGTTTATAGTCTGGCGCACCAACTGCCGTTCCCTGAACGAATACAGTTTTTCTTTGAGTTCTTTTAAGGGCTTTGGGGGAATAGCGGCAAAGACAAGCGCGCCGATTATAACGGGCAGGTATTCTTCCGCCGAATAGACGGGGTAAACCCCGAA
>CAMORY010000024.1 GCA_946624395.1 uncultured Clostridia bacterium
CGTAGTGGAAATCGACGCCGCGTCGAATAACGGCGTAAACGAGATAAGGGAACTAAGAGACAACGTGCAGTTTCCGCCCGTATCGGTCAAGTACAAAGTATATATAATCGACGAAGTGCATATGCTTACGGGCGCGGCGTTCAACGCGCTGTTAAAGACGCTTGAAGAACCGCCCAAACACGCGGTATTTATTTTAGCGACTACCGAAGCGCATAAACTCCCCGCGACCATACTTTCACGGTGTATGCGTTTCGATTTCAGACTTGTTCCTACAGAAAAGATAGCCGAACTTATTTCGGTGATTTACGACGAACAGGGTAAAAAGTACCAAAAAGAAGCGGTGTTTGCCATAGCGCGCGCGGGCGAAGGCAGTATCCGCGACGCGCTGTCGATTGCCGACACCGCGTTATCTTACGGCGACGGGGAATTAACCTACGAAGACGTAAACGAGATTTTGGGTTCGTCAAACGTTGAGCTTATTACGGAGTTTACCGAAAAGTTGCTTGCGGGCGAAACGGGCGCGGTGCTTTCCGTTATAGAAAGTCTGGCGGCTTTGGGCAAGAGTATGGGCGTTTTAACAAAGGACATTACGGGCATTGTGCGCGATTTACTCGTTATTAAAACCTGTAAAACGGCAAACACCATTTTAGGACTGCCCGAAACCCGTTTCAAAGCCTTAAGCAATATAGCGGGCGGCGTTTCGGAAGCAAGACTTATAAGGGTGCTTGAGATTTTTGCGCAAGCCGAAAACGAATTGCGGTACGCAACATCTCCGCGCGTAGTGTTCGAAACGGCGGCGGTAAAGGCGGCTCGCCCCGAAGCCGATTACGATATAGACGCGCTACTGTCGCGCGTTAAAGCGCTGGAAGACAAACTGTCGGGCGGCGTGGTTTTTACTAAAGAAGAAGTAAAACAAGAACCCGCAAGGGCGGAAGTTAAGCCCAAGGAAATTAAACCCGAAAAAATTTCTGCGGAAAGCGTTTCGGCGGAAGATATAAAGGGCAAACTGCTGTTTAATCTGCGCGCTAACGGTAGTGAAATGCTGTGGAACGCTATGCAGAAAATCGGCGTAAGCAAGACGGGTGGCGACATAACGCTTATTCCGACGTCAATGGAAGACTACACGCTGCTTAATATCGACGCCAACAGGGAAAAGATAGAAAACGCGCTTTCGGAATTTTCCTATTCTTCGCTTTCGGTCAAAGAACCGACGACCGAAAAGAAACTTTCGGAAATAGACGACGCGACCGAGCGGCTTAAAAAGATATTCGGCGAAGATATAGTGATAGTCAAGCATTAAGGTATTAAACGCGGTATTCCGCGGTAAAATTACGATATAAACAATAAAAGGCAGGAAAGAATATGGGCGGATTCAGGGGCGGTTTCGGCGGCTTCGGCGGCGGAAACCAGATGCAGAACCTTATGAAACAGGCGCAGAAAATGCAGGAAGAAATGCAGAAAGCGCAAGCGGAACTTGACGAAACGGAAGTGGTCGGCGTTTCTGGCGGCGGACTTGTTAAAATCACGATGACGGCTAAAAAAGTCGTTCGCGCGGTGGAAATCAATCCCGACGCGGTAGATACCGAAGATATAACCATGCTTGAAGACCTTATCGTAGCGGCACTAAACGACGGCTACAAAAAAGCTGACGCCGTGTCGGAAGAAAAACTCGGGCGTTTCGGCGGGCTGGGTTTATAATAGCGGCTAAAGAAAATGAAAGTGTTTATAGAGCCGATAGGCAGGCTTATCAACGAATTCAGCAAACTCCCGGGCGTCGGTGCGAAAACGGCGCAACGCTTTGCATACCGCGTTATAAATATGCCGGAAGCGGAAGCGAAGAGTTTTGCGGAAGCAATCGTTTCGGCAAAGAAGAACGTTCACTATTGCAAAATCTGCGGCAATTTTTCCGAAGGCGAAATCTGCGACGTGTGCAAGCACCGTTCGGCGGAGACTATTTGCGTAGTCAAAGAACCGAAAGACGTTATAGCCATTGAAAAACTGAACGAATATAACGGCGTGTACCACGTGTTGCACGGCACTATTTCGCCGCTTGACGGCATAGGTCCTGACGATATAAACGTTAAAGGACTGCTCGCCCGCATAGCGGAAGGCGGCGTTAAAGAAGTGATAATGGCGACAAATCCCGACGTGGAAGGCGAAGCGACGGCTATGTATATCACTAACCTTATAAAGCCGCTTGGCATAAAAGTGTCGCGGCTGGCGCACGGATTGCCCATAGGCACGGATTTGGAGTACGCGGACGAAGTGTCTTTAGCGCGCGCTTTTGTTGACAGGAAAACGCTGTAAAGCGTAAAACCGAACGGATATAAAAAGGGGATAAAATGAAAGTTTCTGTTTTAGGTTGCGGAAGATGGGGTTCTTTTATAGGCTGGTATCTTGCACGGCACGGGCATCAGGTTTGTCAATGGGGAAGAGTCGGCGGCAAGTCTTTCGAACAACTTAAAAGCGGCAAAAACGAGTACGTGGAACTTGACGAGCGGATAAATCTTACGGGCGATTTAAAAGCGGCGCTCGATTTCGGCGAGATTATCGTTATATCGATAAGCGCGCAGTCTTTGCGTTCGTTTATGGCGGAAGTTGTAAATACCGCCGACGTAAAGAACAAAATTTTCGTACTCTGTATGAAGGGTATCGAAGTCGAAACGGGCAATCGCCTTTCGGAAGTGTTAAAAGACAGTGGCATAAAAGGCGATAAAATCGCGGTATGGGTGGGCCCCGGGCATATACAGGCTTTCACGCAGGGGCAACCCAACTGCATGGTAATAGATTCCGAAAACCCCGAACTCGTAAAAACTCTTTGCGACGCTTTCCGCAGCGAACTTATACGGTTCTATTACGGGGACGATATAATAGGCAGCGAAATCGGCGCGGCGGCGAAAAACGTTATGGGGATTGCCGCGGGTATGCTTGACGGCGGAAATTTAAGCACGCTTAAAGGTCCGCTTATGTCGCGCGGGGCAAGGGAAGTCGCAAGACTTATAAAAGCGATGGGCGGCAACGAACTTTCGGCGTACGGGCTTTGCCACTTGGGCGATTACGAAACCACGTTGTTTTCGGAGTATTCCAACAACCGCGCGTTTGGCGAAAAGTTTATAAAAAAACAGCCCTTTATTAAGCTCGCGGAAGGTGCGGCGACGGCAAAGGCTATGAAGATGCTTGCCGAAAAGTACGGCGTCGATTTGCCGATAACTAACGCCGTTTACGCTATTTTATACGAAAATAAAAATCCTGCGGAAGAATTTAAAAAAGTATTCTCCCGCAGTACCAGAAAGGAATTTTAAGTTTTAGGCGATATATTACTGATATTTACCCGCCACCGCTAAAGCGGTGGCTTTTATTTTGTCTTTTAAAGTGTTCGGCGATAATACCTTTATCCCGCTTGAATAACTCATAATTTTACTAACCAGCCCGTCGTCAAAGGGCAGGGAAACGTCGGCAAAAAACTTTTCGCCGTCCTTTTTTACGTTTTCTATCCCCAGCCACTCTTCCACGTCGGATAATACGCTTTTATCTATTTCCATAACCACCCTTTCAGCCTGAACGTTGTTATGCCAGAAATCCAAAGGTAAGTCCTGCTTATTTAAGTCGCGCCGCGTAAAAGTTTTATCGCGGATAACGGCGGTTTCTATTCTTCCCGTCTTAAAAAACCTGAATTCGTTTCTCAAACGGCAGTAGGCGTACACGTACCATATGCCTTGCTTAAAGACTATAACGTGCGGTTCGATAACCCTTTCCGACACCGTGCCGTTCCTGTCGTGGTAGCGGATAAAAAGTTCTTTGGTTTCGTTTAGACTTTTTTCTATTACCTGAAGTTTTGCTTTATAACCCACCGTATCGCCCCACGGCCCGCCGTCTATGATAAGGTTGCCGCTCTTTACGTCAAAGCCGCCGTATTCGGGCTTTACCGTCGCTTTAAGTTTGTTTATCGCAGAAGACAGCACTTTATCTGGCACGCCCTGTTCGATTGCCGTCAGCGAATTTATTACCTGTTCGAACTCTTTTACCGTCATAAACGTGGCGGACATACGGTAGGTGTCGACAAGCCGTATTCCGCCGTTTTTGCCGCGCACCGTGTAAATGGGAACGCCCGCCCCGTCAAGGCAGTTTACGTACCTGAAAATGGTTCGTACGCATACGCCGTATTTGCGGGCAAGGTCGCTCGCCTTAACGTTTCGGTTTGCTAAAAGGTCGAATAAAATATCTATCATAATTTCAAATTTCATAATAATTTCCGCTCCTATTACATATTGTAAAATATAGCGCGTTTTTCTGTCAATCGATTTGAAAAATTTTTTATATAATGACACGCATTTGTCATATAACCGATTATATAATATAGGCGTAAATAAGGAGCGAGAAAGATGTTTGAAAAGATTTTCGGTAGTTTATTCGTAAAAACGGCAAAGAAAAACAATATCACGGTAATAAGCGCGAAAAGGGAAATAAAAGCGATGAAAAGCGTAAATATAAATAAGCCCGAAAGGATTAAAAATCAAGCGTTCTGGGATAACAGGGGCAAAGCGTACGGCGCGCTGTTCACTTCTTTAAATGGCAGAATTTTTTAACGCTTATATTTTCCGAGAATTTGCGAAATTTTATAAGCGGCGTTTTCTATCGGGTGCGCGTTAAACGCGTCGGCAAATTTTTGTCTGTCAGAATAAAGCGCGCGGACATTATCCGAAAAGGTTTCGCTCGTCAGGTTTTCCTGATACAATATCCGCGCAAGCCCTAAATTTTTAAAGTATTCGGCGTTAAGTATCTGGTCTCCGCGTGAAACGGTTTTAGGCAAAGGAATAAGCAGCATAGGCAGTTTTAGACTTGCCATTTCAAACACGGTGTTTGCGCCCGCGCGGGAAACGCAAACCGCAGCGCAGGCAAACGCCCGTTCCATTTTATCGGTAAACTCTATTTCAACGTAGCCCGTCTTTTTGATACCGCTTAAATTGCCTTTGCCAGAGACGTGCAGAATATCGAAGTCGGGTAAAAGGTGGTTAAGCGCGTTTCGGGTGGCGGTATTGATTGCGACAGATCCTAAAGTTGCCCC
>CAMORY010000025.1 GCA_946624395.1 uncultured Clostridia bacterium
GCTATGGGCGGTTTTGTCGGCGGGGCGGCGGTCTTTCTCGTCGCGTATTTCGTGGGCGGCAAATTCGTGTTTAAGGGAAAAGACGCGGGGCTACATATAAAAGAATTCAATAAAATTCTGTTGTGCGCGCCTTGCTGTATCACTATAGCGCACGCTTTCGGGCGAATAGGCTGCCTTTGCGCGGGCTGCTGCCACGGCGCTTTTATTTCTCACGAAGCGGGGCACGGCGGGCTTTATATGAAGTCCGACGGAGTGTGGGGGTATTACGTTCCCACGCAACTTTACGAATCACTGTTTTTATTCGCGCTGTTTGCCGTGCTTTCGTATCTTTATTTTAACAGAAACAATATAACAATGCAGATTTATTTAATCGCGTACGGGGTGTGGCGTATAATAATAGAGTTTTTCAGAACGGACGCGCGCGGCGCTGTGATTTTGGGGCTTTATCCCTCTCAATGGCAGTCGATAATATTTATCGCGGGCGGCGTTGCTATGCTTTTGGTTTACGTGTTCAAAAAGATACCGTTAAGACTACCGAAAGAAAAAAATGAATAATATAATTTAATAAACAAATAAAAAAACTTCGGCAAAATGCCGAAGTTTTTATTTTTTAAATTAAGTTTTAACCGAAAAATTATTCGGCTTTAGGTTCTTCCGCTTTTTTAGCGCGCGGCTTTCTCGTCGTCTTTTTAACGGGTTCTTCCGCGGGCGCTTCGGTAGCTGCTTCCGCTACGGGGGCTGCCTTAACTTCTTCTTTAACTTCCGCTTTGGCGGGGGCGGGAGCAGCCGCGCCTTTTAACGCGTCGATTTTTTTAGCAAGCCTTGCTTTTTTGTTAGCCGCGTTGTTCGCGTGAATAATGTTCTTGCTCGCCGCGGAATCGATTAAAGCGAAAGTGTTGGGGAGAAGAGCCTTTGCTTCTTCCGCCTTATTGTCTTTAATAAGCGCTTCAACTTTTTTGATTGCCGTTCTTACTTCAGAGCGGATATTTTTATTCTGTTCGGTTTTTTTCTGATTGACTATAACTCTTTTTTTGGCTGATTTAATGTTCGGCATTTTATATGCACTCCTTAAGAATCTGAATTTAACGAATAACATTTTAACACAAAACGAAAGTAAATGCAACTACATTTAACCTACATTTTTCCGTTTTACCGTAAAATTAACTATTTTTCGCCCGTAAAACATATTTATAGATTATGGATAACGGATATATTGCGGTTTTAGACAGCGGGATAGGCGGGTTTTCGTGTCTTATCGAAGCGGCAAGGCTTTTGCAGGGCGAACGCTTTTTATATTTCGGGGACAATAAAAACGCCCCGTACGGGAACAGAAAAAAAGGCGAACTTTACTATCTTGCGCGAAAAAATCTTTCTTTTATTTTAAGTTATAACGTAAAGGCGGTCATAATCGGTTGCAACACTCTTTCTATGGCGGTGCTGCCGCTTATAGCGCCCGCTTGCAAAGTACCACTTTTCGGGGTGTACCCGCCGATGATGGGGAAACGCGGCAAAACCTTTCTGTTTGCAACCCCGTTGACTTGCGCCAAAATAAAGGAAAGCGAAGATTTGCGCGTGTTTCCGCTTAAAAATCTCGCCGCGGATATAGAAAAGAATAAATACCAACTTAAGGGCGTCGACTTACAAAGCCACCTTACGCAAGCGGAAGTGCCTACCATAAAAGCGGATACGGTAATTCTCGGTTGCACGCACTATTTTTTCGTTAAAAATCAATTTATCGACCACTTTTGCCCCCGCAAGGTTATATCCGGAGAGAAACTTACCGCAATAAAACTTAAAAACTATCTGCGAGAGAACGGACTTACGTCAAAAAATAAGGAATTTACAGTAGATTTTATCGGTGAAAATTCCGAAGAAAATTTTATTTTTTATAATTCGGTGGTTAAGAATATGATTTTCGGCAGCGAAAAAAGTTAAAAACCGAAAAAAATATTTAAAAAGTGGTTGACAGTGGTCAAAATGTGTGTTAGAATTTCTATATCACAAAAAAGGGGGGAGTCTACGTTGGCCGGCAAAAATTATTCTCATCAACTCGACGCTAAAAACAGAATGCGTATTCCGGCTAAACTGCGCGAAGAACTCGGCGAAGGGTATTATATTACCGTAGGCACGGGCAACTGTCTGTACGTTTACGACGCCGAGCAGATGGCGAAAGTCAAAGACTCTCTTAAAAACGTCAGCGCATACCGCGATAAGCAATTAAAAGCCGCGCGTTTTATATTGTATAACACGTGGGCTGCGGAAGAGGACAAGCAGGGCAGAATACTTCTTCCCGAAAACTTGAGAAAATACGCGAACATTACCAAAAACGTAATAGTCTTCAAAGGTCCGACCTGCGTCGAGATTTGGAGCGAAGAAAACTGGAACGAATACTTTAACGACGTGGATTTTGGCGACCTTGCCGACGCTTTGGAATCTTTGCAAAATGGCTGAACTTAAACATATTCCCGTGATGCTTAAAGAGTGCGTGAACGCACTTAACGTAAAAAGCGGCGGCGTATATTTCGACGGAACTTTGGGCGGCGGCGGACACACGCGGGAAATACTGTTAAACAGCGCGCCGAACGGAAAAGTTATAGCGACGGATTTAGACGATTACGCTATCAACAGGGCAAAGGAAAATCTTAAAGAGTTCGGCGACAGGCTGACTGTTGTAAAGAGCAATTTCAAAGATTTTACGGATATAAAATCGAAACTTGATATAGACGGCTTTGACGGAATACTGTTGGATTTAGGGGTATCGAGTTTTCAACTTGACGACAGAAGTCGCGGGTTTTCGTACCTAGCGGATAACGAAAAACTCGATATGCGTATGGACGGCAATTCGCTCGTTTCTGCGGAAACAATTGTCAACGGATATAAAGAGAGCGACTTAAAACGGATAATCGCGGAATACGGCGAAGAACGGTTTGCGGCAAACATAGCGCGCAATATCGTGGAAGAGCGTAAAACTCGCCCGATAACCACGGTAGGACAACTTAACGCGATAATAGAAAAGAGTATTCCCGCTAAATTCAAGCACGACGGACACCCGTCGAAAAGGACGTTTCAGGCAATACGGATAGAAGTGAACGGCGAACTTGACGGGCTTTACGACACGGTAATCGCGATGACGCGGGGCTTAAAGAAAGGCGGCAGGATAGCGATACTTACCTTTCACTCTTTAGAAGACAGGATAGTAAAGCAGGCGTTCCGCGAACTCGAGACCGACTGTATCTGCGATAAGAGTTTACCCGTATGCGTGTGCGGCAAAAAGCGCGAAGCGGTGATAATCACAAGACACCCGATAACGGCGGGGGAAGAAGAACAGACAATCAATCCAAGAGCCAAAAGCGCGAAACTGCGCGTGGCGGAACGGGTTTAGACGGTTTACGTTCATACAAAAATAAAGGAAAAGGAGA
>CAMORY010000026.1 GCA_946624395.1 uncultured Clostridia bacterium
GCGAAGAAGAAAACAAGGAAATAGAGATACCTTACACGCCGCGCCTTTTCGAAGAGTTTTACCGCCGCAAGGGGTACAAACTGGAAGAATGTCTGCCCGTTATATGGTTCGGAAGATCGGAAGACGCGTTCGTAAAGGAAACTTACGACTACGTGGAAGTACTTGAAGAACTGTTCTTGGAAAATTTCGCGCAGCCATACCTTGCGTGGTGTAAAAAGAACAACCTTAAACTCACGGGGCATATTTTACACGAAGACAATCTTGCCGCGCAGACGCTTATGAGCGGCAGTATGATGAGATTTTACGAGTATATGGATTACCCCGGTATAGATAATCTGGGCGCCGGAAACTACGTCTATACCGTGCCTGCGCTCGTGTCGTCCGTGGCGAAACAACTAGGTAAAGAGTTTACGCTTGACGAACTTTACGGGTGTTCGGGCTGGACTATGAATCTTTCGGATTATAAGCGTATCGGAGACTGGCAGGCGGCGGGCGGAATAACCCTGCGCTGTCCGCACCTTTCGTGGTACACGATGGAAGGGGAAGCAAAAAGAGATTGCCCCGCGTCCATACTCTATCAATCGGCGTGGTATAAGGAATACCGCTTAATAGAAGATTACTTTGCCAGACTCTCGTACCTTATGAAAAACGGCGAAGACACGGTGGGCGTAGCGATAATAAATCCTATCGAAAGCACTTGGGGACTGTCTAATCAATACACCTATTACGGCTTTTTTGACGTAAAGTGCCCTGTATACAAGAAAATCGAAAACGAGTACGCGGCGCTGTATCGTGATTTGAAGTATAGCGGCATTACCGCGGATTATATAGACGAAGGACTATTTGAGAAATACGGGAAAGCGGAAGGCGCGGAATTCGTCTGCGGCAAAAAGCGCTATAAAACGGTGATACTGAACGGCAATTACAACCTTCGCGCCACCACGCTTAAAGCGGTAAAGGAATTTGCGGCAAACGGCGGCAAGGTGTACCTGCTCGGCGACGCGCCCGAATATTTAGACGGCGTAAAGCACGACTTTACCGAAGATTTAAAAGATGCGGAAAAACTGCCGTTCGACGTCAAGAGGCTTGCGGATAAGATAAAAGACGACAATGTACGCGTTTCCTGCGGCAACGTTATGGTGGAGAGAAAGAAGTTCGGTAAAGACGAATTTATATTCTTTTTAAATCAGGAAAACGCGACTGTAAACACGGATATACGCGTAAAGACCGATAAAAATATTGCCGAACTTAATTTGCGGGACGGGTTAATAAGCGGCGTAAGCGTAAAGCGTGAAGGCGACTTTGCGGTTATAGCAAAGCAATTTGCGCCGTTTGAAGAATACGCCCTGTACTGTTCGGACGATATAAAGGTTGCGCCCGAGAAAGACGCAAAGTGGGCGGAGTATAAGACGCTTGACGAGTTCGATTACCGTCTTGAAGAAGGCAATATGCTGGTTCTCGACAGGGCGAGACTCTACATAGACGGCGAGTTTTTGACCGAAGACTATATCCTTAACGCCGATAGAAAGGTAAGGGCGAAGTTTGGGCTGGAAATAAGACACGGTCAGATGATACAGCCTTGGTTTAAGGAAAAGTTCGGGCTTATAAACAATACAAAACATTGCAGAATACGGGTGGAATACGACTTTAATGCAGAGTATATTCCCGAACGGCTTGATTATATGTACGAAACGGCGGACGGGCTTGCGCTTTTTATAAACGACACGCCTGTGGCGACGGAAAACAGTCGAAAAACGCCGATAGACAACTGCTTTACGCTGACGGAAATTCCTTGCGGATTGCTTAAAAAGGGCAATAACACGCTTGCCGTCGAGTTCGATTTCTACGAAAAGACGGATATAGAAGGTGGGTTTTTATGCGGAGAGTTCGGGGTTAAACTCGGAGAAACGGATACCATAACCGCACTGCCAGAAAAGTTAAAAGCGGGCGATTTGTGTGCGCAGGGTTTACCCTATTTCGGCGGCAGAATAAAACTCTTTGCCGTAGCGGAAGACGGCGAGTATTTGGTAAAGACCGACGATATGCGGCTTTCGGCTATCAATATAAACGGCAAAACGCTTGCCTTTAAGCCCTTGCAGGCGGAAATATCGGTTAAAGGCGGCAGGATAAACGCGGAAATCGTACTTAACCGCAACAACTGTTTCGGTTCGGACGCCGATGGCGATATTCATAAACGGCTGAAAGAACAGGGGTTCGATGAGATAACGCTTTTTAAAAAACAATAACGGACATAATGGTTTTATAGGAGATATAAAATGCGGGTGGTAAGAAAATATATTTTGGACAACTGGACGAAGACTTTCCACAATCCAAGTGAGATGCGCGGGGAATTTACCGTGCCGAAGCCTTACGTTTCGCCGTCCATCGGCGGGATTTACACGGATTTATATTACTGGGACGTGTACTTTACAAATCTGGGGCTTATGGAAGACGGCTTTGACGAACAGGTTGAAAACAATCTTGACAATATGGCGTATTTTATAGACACTTTGGGATTTATGCCAAATGCGAATACGCTGTCAGACCGTTCGCAACCGCCGCTGTTTTGCAGTGCAGTTTACGATTATTACGTTCATAAAGGAGATAAGGCGATAATAGAGCAATATATGCCCTATATTCTTAAAGAATACGAATTTTGGGAAACACAGAGAAAGACGCCGTTCGGGCTTAATAATTTTTCCACTAACGCCGACATGGATTTAAAATTTATAAATTACGGATTAGCGGAACGGGTAGTGGAAACGCGTGAAGAAAAAATCGATAAAATTTTGCTGGCAGAAGACCTTATGGCGATAGCGGAAAGCGGGCTGGATTTCAATATGCGGTTTAGAACAAAGCGTAGCAAAGTTGACGCCAAGTGCTTTTTGCATTTAGACCTTAACTGTTTTTTGTATGAAATGGAAAAAACAGCCGCGAAAATGCTTTCCATAATCGGTAAAGCCGAGGAATCAGCGAAGTTCGAGAAGAACGCTGATAAGAGAAAAGCGCTTATAGAAAAATATCTCTACGATAAATCGCAGGGGATATATTTAGACTACAATTTCGTGGACGGTAAATTTTCGGAGATAGTAAGCGCGATATCGGCGTATCCCTACGCTTACGGAATATCGGACGTTAAAGAAGGGCTTAAAAAGGTAATAAAGCCATTGGAATTTGAACACGGCATAACGGTAGCACCATACCGTGGGGAAGATATATATTTTCAATGGGATTACCCCTGTATGTGGCCTGCGACGACTTGCATAATATATATGGCTTTAAAGCGGCTGGGGCTTAAAACGGACGCCGAACGGATAGCGAAAAAATATATGACGACGATAGACGACAGCTTTATCAAGACGGGCAGGCTTTGGGAAAAGTACGACGCGACGACGGGCGGTATAGGTCAGTCTTTCGAGTATGATACACCCGAAATGATGGGATGGACGGCTGGCGTTTACGTGTATTTTGACGAAGAGTTAAAAAGGGCAAAAGAGTAAAAATGAAGATAGTTTTATTCGGCGATTCCATAACGGATATGGCAAGAAGCAGAGAAATCGACCATCAGGCGTTCGGGTATGGTGTGGGATACGCGAATTACGTAGCGAGTACGCTTATGAGTGAAAATCCCGAAAAGTACAATATAATAAATCGCGGCATAGGCGGACACAGGGTTGTTGATTTATACGCGCGTATAAAAGCGGACGTATGGAACTTAAATCCTGACGTGATAAGCATTCTTATAGGGATAAACGACGTGTGGCACGAAATATTTTGCGGGAACGGCGTAGATATAGAACGGTTTGAAAGAGTTTACCGTATGATGATAGAAGATACCCAAAAAAGGTTTCCGAAAGTGCGGTTTATCCTGTGTGAACCGTTCGTGTTAAAAGGCACGGCGACGGAAGAACACTATAAAGAGTTCTGCGAAGTTAAAAAGTACGCGAAAGTGGTAAAACGGCTTGCGAAAGAGTACAAAGCGGATTTCGTGGCGTTGCAGGAAAAGTTCGACGCGGCGGCAAAGGCGCACAATGCGGAATACTATCTTTACGACGGCGTGCATCCGGATGTTGCGGGCGGTAAACTTATCGCTGACGAATGGTTAAGGGTATTTAAGAAAAAGGCGTAAGGATAGGAAGGTATAAGCATTATGAAAAAGTTGGATTATGACGTGTTAAAAACCAGATTAACGAAAAAAAGCGAACACGATATAGCCGCAGGGAAGATATCTTGTTCGCAGGTAATAGTCAATCAATGTGGCAAAAGAGTATACGATGCGGCATACGGCACTAACGGCGTACACGGCGAAAAACTGAAAAAGGACACGATTTTCCGTATTGCTTCTATGACCAAGCCGATAACGGTGTTTGCCGTTTTGCAGCAGGTAGAAAAGGGCAATATAGATTTAAACGCGCCCATTTCTGAATATGTCGACGGATATAAAGACTTGCCTACGGGGAAAGTTGTTGACGGCAAGTTTCAGATAACCGGAAAAAGTAAAACGCCGATAAAGATATATCATCTATTTTCGCACACCAGCGGTGTGGAGTCGGGCGATATATGCAATGAATTTACGGCGAAGATGACGGAAAGTGAAAAAACGACGTTAAAGGACGTAGTGGAATATTTTTCAGATAAGCCTTTGTTTTTCGAGACGGGTACGGCGCAGTCGTACAGCCCGCATGTTGCGTTTGATATAGGCGCACGGATAGTGGAAAAGGTAAGCGGGTTAGATTTCGCGACTTACGTCAAGAAAAACGTAACGGACGTAATTGGTATGAAAGATACGACCTTTAAGCCGACCGAAAGTCAGTGGCAAAGGGTGGTAAAAATGCACAACGTGGACGAAAACGGCAAAGCGATAGACAAAGAAGACGACTACGCGCATATTTACAGCAATAACCCTTTGACCTATTATTGCGGCGGTGGGGGGCTTGTTTCCACGGCGGAAGACTATTCGCTGTTTGCGGAAACGTTGCTGTCCGGCGGCGTCAGTCCGAACGGTAAACGTGTTATAGGCGAAAAGTATTTAAAGGAAATGTCAACACCATATTGTCCGATAGAGTTTATGGACGAAGGCACGCAGAAGACGGGCGTAACTTGGGGACTTGGCGTCAGGGTGTTTACAAACGGCAACGGAAACCTGCCGCAGGGCACTTTCGGTTGGAGCGGCGCTTA
>CAMORY010000027.1 GCA_946624395.1 uncultured Clostridia bacterium
AGGGCGGTAAGAACTATTCCTATAAGTACCAGTAATAACGGGAAATGGTCTCCCTGAAAAATGCTTTTAAAAACGGGTCTTAACTCGTATCCGTCGTAAATGATTTTATTTACGGAAACACTCATTATTTTAAGCCCCAAAAAGATAAATCCGAGACCTAAAAGAATATAACCTATTTTGCTTATTTTATCGTTTTTAAAAAACAGCGCCATGACCATACCGCATGCCGCGACGATAGCGGCAACGGACGCTACGTCAAAGCCTTCCGTTCCCGAAAGCGACAGTATCTGCGCTGTAATTGTCGTACCTATATTCGCGCCCATTATGACGGACGTCGCTTGCGTAAGGGTAATTAAACCTACGTTGACGAAACCGACGAGCATAACGGTCGTTGCGGCGGAACTGTTAATAATCGCGGTTATCGCCGCGCCTATTCCTACGCCCATCAGCCTGTTGTTGGTGATTTTACCGAGAAGGTTTTTCATATTGTTACCGGCGATACGTTCTAAGTTTGCACCCATGGTGCGCATACCGAACATCATCACGGCAATACCGCCAAGCATAAAAAATACGTTTGCGTAAATTGTACTACCCATAAAATTCTCCATTTATGTCAAATCCGCGCGACAATTGGCGAAAAACCGGAGCCATATTAATAATACAGGATTTTTATAAAGATTGTCAAACGTTTTGCCGCCTATTGACGCTTTGGAATTTCTCCTTGCGTTTTAAGTCCCGCGTAACCTTGTTGTCTTAACGCTTCGTAAACGCCTACGCAGACCGAATTCGCAAGGTTAAGAGAACGCGTTTCTTCACGCATAGGCAGTCTAACGCGCTCGTCGTAATGCGCGCCGAGAAGGTCTTCGGGAAGTCCTTTCGTCTCCTTCCCGAACACTAAAAAGTCGCCGTCTTTATACTGCACGTCAGAGTGGATATGTTTGGCTTTCGTGGAAAAGAACCAAAAATTTTTGCCGTTATAAAACTTGTCCATTACTTCTTCGATGCTGTCGTAATAAAAAATGTCGACGAGATGCCAGTAGTCTAGCCCCGCCCTTTTTAAGTACTTGTCCGACACTTCAAAACCGAGCGGGCGCACAAGATGTAATTTGCACCCCGTTACCGCCGCGGTACGCGCTATATTGCCCGCGTTTTGCGGAATTTCCGGTTCAACCAAAACAATGTTAAACGCCATAATTTCTCCTAATATCCTGAATTAAAGTCGCGATAAAGCCCGCGCTGTCTTAAATTTATAAGATGAAAATCCTTTTCAATCTTTATTTTGCTTTTAATGATTTTGCCGCCGCCCGAAAGCAGAATATTGCCGCGAATATCGGCGACAGCCGCGTAATTTTTAGCGCAAAGCGCCATACTTACGCCGTTTGCAAAAGCCCCCGCGCGAAGCATTACCTGCGGCATAGGACCGTCCATTTTTTTAAACACGCACACTATAATATCCGCGTCGCATAACGCAAGCACCCTTGACGATTCGGGGAAAAACAAATCTTCGGCAACTATTATCCCTATTTTACCGACGCTTGTGTCGTAAACCCTGAAATTTCCGCCCGCAACGAATTCGCTGTCGTCTATGGAGTGCGCCATATCGCTTACACCGAGAATTTTGCCTTTATCCGCAATCACCGCAGAGTGGCGGAACACCCCGTAAGTATCGGTATCGCAACCGCAAATGACTACCGAAGACAGTTCGCGCGAAAGCCTTGCTATATCCTGAAAGTATTCCGTTTCGCCGCCGAGTTCCTTTTTGTAACTGACAAGTCCCAGCCCGTTAAACCCGAACACCAAAACGTCGCTTTTAATTGCGGCGGACATTTTTTCCTGCCAGATAGTGTCTACGGTATCCGCCGTAACAAAACAAATTTCCATAAAAAACGCCGCCCCCTGAAAGACTTTTAATAATATAGTATTTTGGGAAAAGCTTTTTTGTTAAAGATATTTGTTAAGTAATTCTTCGGTTTTTTCCGCGCTATCCGACAACATCAACTCCGCACGCTTTGCCTTGGAATTTTCCACCGACTTAAAATAATAAGTTATAAACTTGCGAAATTCCACCGCCGCGCGCTGCGAGCCTGAAATTTCCGCTTCTTTTCTTAAATGTTTTATAGCAAAATCTTTTATCGTTTGAACGTCACCCGTAATTTTTTCACCTTTTATTTCGGAAAAAATAAAGGGGGTAGCAATAGCGCCGCGCGCTATCATAACGCCGTCCGCACCCGTTTTATCTATCATAAGGTCGGCGTCCGCTTCCGTAAATATCCCGCCGTTTGCGATAACGGGTATTTTAACTGAGTTCTTTGCACGCAAAATAGCGTTATAATCGGGTTCGCCCGAATAATAGGCTTCCCTGACCCTGCCGTGAATCGTAATAAGTTTCGCGCCAGCGCCTTCCGCCATTTTAGCAAACTCCGCCGCAACATCGTCGCCGTATTTTATCCCCGTGCGAATTTTGACGGTTATTGTTTTACCGCTTTTTACGCACTCTTTAACTATGGTTTCTGCAAGTTTTATGTCGGAAAGAAGCGCGCTGCCTTCGCCGGTTTTTACGATTTTCGGCACGGGACAACCCATATTAATATCGATTATTTTATAATTTTTAAGATATTCACTCTCTACTGCCCAACGCATAAAATACGGGTCGCTGCCGAAAATCTGCGCCGCGGTTTTTTCGTAGTCGTCGGTA